>DASRUK010000144.1:0-7695 GCA_035655475.1 Candidatus Nanoarchaeia archaeon | reverse complement strand
ATTCTTCAGAAGTCTTTGGTACAACAAACAAAAAGTTCTATCTCTTATTCCATTTAATGAGAAATATTCAATTTAATTTACTATAAGATAATTTTAGTTTTACAGCTTTAAAAATATGATGATAGAATAATAACAAATTATATTGCTTGTTTTAACAAATCAAGAACTCTATCTTTTCCAATTATCAATATAAATCCCGCAAGCTTTGGACCTTTTTCCTTGCCGATAAGTATCTGGTAGCAGACTTTAAAGAAGTCCTTTGGCTCGACCCCTGCTGCCCTTGATATGTTGTATATCTCTTCATAGAGAAGCTTTTCGTCAAGCTCGCTTTTGCTTTCCATATAGCTTACAAGGTTTTTTACTGCTTCTTTTTCTTTGCCTTCAAGCTTTATGGTGACTTCTTTTTTAACAGTAAACCTCATATCGTCGGGTGCATATTTCTTCAGCCAGTTTGAAGCGCAGACTGCTCTCATCTTGAGCCTATCTATGTCTGACTTTTCTTTTAGGCTGTAACTTGCAATGACTTGTGAATAATCATCCTCATACACCTGGACCATGTTACATAAGTGCCTTAGTGAAGGCTGGAAAGGCATTTCCTTAGAGGGCTTATCTATACAAGAAAGCTCGTAGATCCTTTTTTGCTTCTCAAATTCTTTTTCAGCAACCTCTTCTTTCTTGTAATATATCCTTTCACACTTATCAAAATCTTCATAGATCTTTAAGACATCCAAGTCAAAGGAAATTGAGAACTCAGTCTCTGGTCGTGTTCCAGCAAATAAATATCTGATGATTGCTGGCTCATAAACTGCAAGAGTATCTTTAAGTGTGATAACATTGCCAGATGAGCTGCTCATTTTTCCGCCAACGCCTTTTAGGATTATGAAGTCATACTTTTGGTAGACAGGGGCGTCTTGGTTGTATAGTTCTTTTACTATCAACTTTGCTGTAGTGTAGCTTCCGCCTTCTGTGCTGTGCTCTTTTCCTCCTGGCTCAAAGTCAACGCCCTCATAGTGCCATCTCATGGGCCAGTCAAGTCTCCATGGAAGCTTAACATTTCCTTTCTTGCTGAAGTTGATATTTCCTTCATAGCCACATTGACAAGTATAAGCTAGAGTATAGTTGCCATCATATGATTTAACTTCTGTATCATCCCTGTTGCATTTTTCGCAATAGATTGAGACCGGATACCATTCCTTGGGAAGCGGCTCCTCTCTGAATTTGTCCAGTATCACTCTAACCTTCTCTTTATTGTTTAAAGCAAACTTGATTTCATCTTTATATTCACAGCCCCTGTATTTCTTGCTCTGGTACTTAAAGTCAGGAGAGATGCCGACGATAGGTATGACATCCTCGACTTCTTTTTCATTATGTTCTGCATAGCTTGAATGACAGCCAAAAGTATCTGGTGTATCGACTATGGGTTTTCTTAAGAAAGTTGTGAGAAGATCCTGCTTGGGCATGTTCTTTGGGACTTTTCTAAACACGTCATAGTCGTCCCAGGAATAGATGAATCTTGTATTTTTCCCAAGATCTTTTAGCGCTCTATACACCAGATCGACAGTTATCATCTCTCTGAAATTGCCGATATGCACAGTACCGCTTGGTGTGATGCCTGCAGCTACAGTGTATCTTTCTTTTTCTCCCTTTTGGGCAACAACCCTTCTTGCAGTCTGGTCTGCCCAATGCATCGATTCAGCCATAATAAAGAAAGATTTAAGGTTTTTTATAAAGATTGTTGTTTGCCAAGGGAGTAATTATTTCAAAAGTTTATTATGGGGGTTGTTTAAAGTTCTTTGAGATACATCGATTCCTAATTCCTTACAAAGAGTATCAACAGCAGCCATTGCGTATCCATATTGACCCGGTAAGCTTTTTAAAAATTCGGTTAAAAACGCTCTTGAACCATGCGCCAAAAAGGCATGTGCATAGCTTTCTCCAAATGCCATAGTCTTATGTCTATACGAGATAACTAATCCTCTGGGAGAAATTGTTTCTTTGCAGTATTCACACCGATAAGGTTGCAACTGCATATTCATTCCGGTTGACCCTGAGAGTGTAATTTGACCAATATCAACAAGAAAATCGAGGTAATCCAAAATTGCTTTTTGTTCAGGCTTTAAATTCCCATCGATATCTGGAAACCTAACATAGCTTCTTGAAAGTCTTGAAGATTTGAGAGCATTTGTGGGATTTTGCTGAAAATCTTCGTTTTTTCCATTTTGCCGAAGTTTTTCCCTTAGTTGGTCATCATAGTCTGATTTTTTCCCAGAATCAGAAAGCGTTTCGTAGGCTTCAGTTATCTTGGAAAATTCAAAGTTTGCATCATCAAAATAGCGTGGGTTTTTATCAGGATGCCAGACTACTGCTTGTCTTCTATAAGCTGACTTTATGCTCTCCTGATCTTCACAGAAATTCTCTAATCCTAGTCTTTCATAAAGGTTATTAATTTTACTTGGCCTTACAATAGAAGGATCCTCAAATGGAGATTTACCTTGCTTTCCATCTGTAGCAATCAATCTTTTCTCTAAATCTCCCTGGCTAATGCCTAATATATCAATTAATCTCTTTCCCAAGTTATTCACCATTAAGAAATCTGTCTAGATCTCCTTCGTTTGTCCATTGGACGTTTGTGCTAATTCCCCACTGTCTCAATGCCTTTTTAGCGATTTCTTCCAATGGATCAAAATGGCTACCTTGTGCTTGTGCTAGTAAGTGAGATGCAAGCGGCAAAAAGTGCAGGTTTCCAGCTAACCTCTTACTGCCATTTTCTCGGATGATTGCCAAGCCAACTAATCCGGCAATAGTTGTATAGCTAGCTGTATAGTTTGTTCCACCAATAGCATGCCTTGTATAGACATAATAATTTGTATATTGGTCGTTCATACAGGAAAGAATTTCATTAACCTTTATAAATATTACGCTAATTGCTACTAGTTAGTAATAATCAAATCTCTAACTTCCTAATCCTCTTTGCCGCTTCCCTGCACTCTGCGATCGGAGGAACGAGTGCAAACCTTACATACCCTTCGCCTGGATTAACGCCATCGACTTCCTTAGAAATCCACGAGCCCGGCGTTGTTACGATAGCAACATCCTTCTCAAGCAGTTTCTTCGAGAAGTCGACAGAGGACATGCCAGAAGGCCCTTTCTGCCAGATATAGAGGGTAGCAGCAGGAGAACAGTCAGGAAGTCCAATCGATGTCAAAGCATTGACCACCATATCTCTCTTCCTCCTATAAAGCTCCCTGAATTCTTCAACATGCTTTTCATCAAGCAGGGCTGCTGTGGCTGCATCCTGGATAAAAGTTGCAGTACCTGAATCGATATTTGTCTTTACTTTCTTAAAGATAGAGATAATGTTTTCATCGCCTGATACCCAACCCACCCTGTATGTGGTCATTGCAGACCTTTTAGACAAGCTCTGCACAGAAAAGACACCTTCTTTTGTCAACTCTAAGATGGATAATGGCTTTTCTTCAAAATAGATCTCAGTATAACATTCGTCTGAGCCGATAATGATGTTGTTATCCTTTCCAAAGTCGATAACTTCTTTGAGCTTTTCTTTGGTTATGGTCGCTCCGGTAGGATTATTTGGATAATTTATCCACATAAGCTTTGATTTCTTAATGATATCTTTGGGTATCTTTTCTAAGTCAGGCAAGAAATCATTTTCTTTAGTCAGCGGATAATGGTATGATCTTCCTTCTGCAAACAAAGTGCCTCTCTCATAAGGTGGATAACCAGGATTTGGCATTATCACATAATCGCCAGGATTGACAAAACCTTCATGCAGGTTGAATACTGCTTCCTTTGCGCCTATTGAAGAGGTTACCTCCTTGTTAGCGTCAAGGGTAACATTGAATCTTTTCTTTGTCCAGCTTGCGATGGCTTCCCGATAATCCTGCTCGCCAATATAGCTTGGATAGCCTGCACTCATCCTTTTGTCAACTGCCCTTTTACAGTAGTTCCTTATAAGGCCAGGTGTCGGGTCTTTTGGATCGCCAACGCCGAAATCTATTGGAGTTATCCCCTGCTTTTTTAGCTTTGCAACTTCATTGTCAACATCAGCAAACGCATAGCTTCCTATGCTCTTCACCCTTTCTGAGGCTTCTATTTTCATACCTATAGGCAATAAATAAGTAATTTATAAATCTTATGTAGAAAAAAGCTACAAATAATCCCTAAAGCAATGGTAATGATCCTTATCAAGCTCGATCTTTGCCTTTTCGGTTATTCTGGAGATTGCAAGAATATAGGCTCCAAGCCTTAGGCTGACTTTATATTTCCGGGCTGCATCTATCACTGCAGATGTATTTGAGTTCATCTTCTCTTCAAGTTTGGCATAGACTTCATTCTTTTTCCAGTGCTGCTTTTCAAGGTCCTGCTTCCATTCAAAATAAGAGACTGTGACCCCGCCTGCATTGGCTAGAACGTCCGGGATGACGATAATCCCTTTTTTGTTAAGCACAGAATCAGCGCTTGCCGACACAGGCCCGTTTGCCAGCTCCAAGATAACCTTTGCCTTTATCCTGTCTGCGTTCTCCATAGTTATCACATTTTCAAGGGCTGCTGGAACAAGTATATCGCAATCCAGCTCCAATATTTCCTCATTTGTTGAAGGCTTGCTTGCGGGAAACTCAAGGACACAACCTACCTTTTTCTTATGAATGGTCAGTTTGCCTATATCAATCCCGTGATTATTAATGACTGCCCCTTTAGAGTCTGACACTGCTATTATTTTTGCACCTTCATTATGAGCAAGCTCTGCAAATATCCCGCCTACATTTCCAAAGCCCTGCACTACTATCCTTTTTCCTTTTAGAGATTCTATCCCATTCGACGCTCTCTCTTTTATGGCTTGCTTGATTGCATACAACCCGCCCAAGCCAGTCGCTTCGTTCCTTCCCTCAGAGCCGCCAATGTCGATGGGCTTTCCAGTCACAACAGCAATGTCCTTATTGCCTGTGATCCGGGCATATTCATCAGCGATCCATGCCATAACTTTAGGGGTGGTGTAGACATCCGGCGCTGGAATGTCAATATTAGAGCCAAGTATAGGGCTTATCCTTCGGGTGAATGCCCTTGTCATGGTCTCAAGCTCTTTTTCTGACATATCTTTTGGGTTGCAGATGACTCCTCCTTTTGCCCCACCAAATGGCAGGTCCATCACAGAGCATTTTATAGTCATCCATGTAGCAAGTGCCCTTATCTCGTCAAGGTTGACATCCCAATGATATCTTATCCCTCCTTTAAAGGGACCCCTCATGTGATTATGCTGGACCCTAAAGCCGTTGAAAACTTTGACAGTGCAATCGTCCATCTCAATAGGGAATGTGACATGGAGCTCCCTGTGGGTCATAAGAAGGACTTCTTTTATCCATGGCTCGATGTTAAGGATGTCTGCTGCTTCGCTGATTATCTGACGGGCATTCTCGTAAGGATTAATTTGGGTCATCAGGACTGATAAGGTAAAGGCAGATATAAAGATTTGCTATTGGCTAATGTCCTTTGTAAAAAGATGCCCTATGTCAATCAATGATTAATAATGCGCTGAAAAACCACAAAAACCATGCTTAATAATATCTTAGGAAGAAATTCGCTTAGACAGGCAGTGATATACCTATCCATCTTACCGCTATTGGCTGCTTGCCAGCCAGCAAGAGGTTTGGATAAAAAGGTCAATGATAAGGTTTTGAGCGCTAATCTAACAGAGAACATATCTGCTGAAGGAAGAGTCACAGGTGAATATGCCGCAGTCATGGCTGATGGTGCAAGGACTGGCGGCGGGAATGAGGCTTCGCTCGGCGATTTTTACGTAAACATTGCAGGGAATCTTGAGCACAGCACAAATTCTCACTCGCTTGGATTTTTTGTAGATTACGTTCCAAGAGGAAGTGTCCTTGATTTCAATACCAGCAATTCCAACAGCCACAATTCTAACAGGCTGAGGGCAGACGGTTTTTTGAACAGACCCGATCTTCTCTCCCATGTACATCTTGATAAAAGATTAGGTGATAACAAGCTTAGCGTAAGTCTAGGGGGCAAAAAATTTGCAGGCCTTGAAACGCTGGATGGCAGCCCGACAGACTATTATGCTGCGCAGTTATCCCCTTTAGCTATCAGTCAGCACTATGATAAAGGGATACAGATAGCATACTCAGCACCAAACAGATTTAACCTTGACTTGGGGATAATAGATGGAGATTGGCAGATGGGAGAGCCAAGTGTATTTAGGCATCATGATTCAAGGGCGAACTCTTATCCTGGATTCTCATTTAATATCGCCTGGGAACCTTTCTCAAGCAAAAGATTTGGAGCACTAAATCTGGAGGGATCAGCCCTAATCGACGATATCGGCTCAAATGGAGGGCAAAAGACATACAACAATAACCTTATAATTGCAGCAAGCTATTCTGCGCCTGGATTATGGAAAGATTCACTACTTAAGATAAGGGCGTTTGCAGGGAATTTTGAGAGGGGCAAGACATGGGGGCCTAATTCAGAAAGGGACTGGCCTGCTGAGATGACCAATTTTTTCGGCCTTGAAGGATCGATAGGAAATATCCCGCTTGGAGATGCTGGAAGCCTGGCAGCGTATGTAGGCTATGCGCGTATGAACCATGAGTCCGGAGAGCCAGCAGGAACGATATGGAAGAGCAGAAATACCAGCCATGAAGGCCAATACCAATCTGGTCTTAGATGGAAGGAGCCGTATGGGATAAA
This sequence comes from Candidatus Nanoarchaeia archaeon, assembly GCA_035655475.1. Lineage (GTDB taxonomy): Archaea > Nanobdellota > Nanobdellia > Woesearchaeales > JACPBV01 > DASRUK01. The sequence goes on along the minus strand of DASRUK010000144.1, from coordinate 972 downwards.
ACATCTGACCCTTAACTTTTCTGCAGGCAAAAGAAGCATGGACGGCTTACCTGACTGGCATATCAACGACAAAAAGGAGCAATACATAGGATTTCTTGGAGCTGAGATAGACTTCAAGTAATGACCTATGTCATGCATATAGCTTACCCTATGTCATGCAAAGCTTTAGTCTAAGCTTTTTCTCACATTTTTTATTACTTACACAAGGTGAAAAAATGAATAATCCAGTAAAAAAGTTGGCAGCAGCAGGTGTGCTGGGAGTAGCTTACATCATGGGCGGATGCTCGACTGATTCAGGCTTCCATGTGACAGTGCTTGATGTCAAAGGAGGCAGTCAGGCTGCTTTGTACAGGAAAGGCGATGACAGGTCGGCAAGCGACAGGGAGATATTTCAAAGAGACTGCAGCCCTTTTGGCGATTCAAACATCAGCGACCAAAGCGGGTTTTTGAAACACTATAGGCTTGGTGAAATAGGAGGAGATAAACAATGAAAAACTTAACTTTAGCAAAAGTTGGCGGAGCTGCCTATCTGGCACTTAATGCAGCACAGCATATTGCTTACAACCTTCAGCATTCTATCAGTAATCTTCCTGCTCAGTACCTCTCAGGAAAAGCGGCAGATGCTTGCGAACTTGCAGCACCTGGAGCAGCAGCTCTTGCTTTGCACAGTGCAGCAAGTTCCATAGAAGATTGCCTGACCCCTGGAAGGCTTAGCGCTTTAAGAGGAAGCTTGCCGCTTGCGGCAGCAACACTTGGAGTGGCAGCAATACTTAACCAACATGGACACTATCTTGGGATACCAGAAGGCCTTGGAGTGATGGAAACTGCACAGCATCTTCTGTTAAATTACAGGGATGCTGTCATTGATCTATGCACAGGAAAGGACCCAAATGGAGCTTATCTGACAGGCGCTTTAGTCACAGCATCGTCAGCAGGAAGGCTGACAAAGAATTTCCTTGGCGCTGTCATGAA
>DASRUK010000143.1:0-2431 GCA_035655475.1 Candidatus Nanoarchaeia archaeon | reverse complement strand
GGAAGATAATAGGTTCACTGCGCAATAAAAAGGGAGCAAGAATAGTAGAAACTATAATGACAATGATAACCACGTGGAGACAAAGAGGATTAGATACATTTTCTGAGCTAAGAGCTTCAATCTGAGCTTACCTTATACGTTAAACCGCAAATTTTATATACTTTTAGTTAAATACCTCACCATATGGATATTGACCTATCGAGTAATGAACCTTACCTAAAAAAGCTTTCGGAAGAGTTAAGGCTAAGAAAGTATTCGCCGCAGACAGAAAAAACTTACCTTCACATAATAAGGAGTTTTCTTGCCAAGGGCTGCCAGCCTAAAGATCATCTCTTAAGCCTGACAGATAAAAGCCGCTCCTTGATGAGAACAACTTACTTTGCTCTAAAATTCTTTTACGAGAATGTATTAAGCCAAAAATTTGATGAGAAGATCCCCTTGGCAAAGAACAGCTCAAAGCTTCCAATTGTACTTAGCAAAGAAGAGATTGAGCGGTTGATGAACACAACAGTCAACATCAAACACCGTTTCATCATATTGCTGTTATATTACACAGGTATAAGGGTGGGTGAGCTAACAGGGCTTGATTGGAAAGATATGGACTTAGACAGGGATATAATCCATCTAAAGACCACCAAAGGAAGCAAGGATAGGGTGATCTTTCTCCACCCCATGGTCAAGGAATATATACAAAAATTCTATCCAAAGGCTGAAGGATTGGTTTTCACAGTCAATGGTAAGAAGTATAGTAAAAGGACAATTCAGGCGATGATAAAAACTGCACAGATTAGGGCAGGAATAAGTAAGAGAGTCACTCCCCACACCTTAAGGCACAGCTTTGCCACTCATCTATTGGAAGGCGGCGCAGACATCAGGCATATCCAGATGCTCCTTGGCCATTCCAACCTGCAGACAACCCAGGTCTACACCCATGTTGCCAATAAAGACATAAAGAATCTGGCCAAACTTATTTAAATCAAAAGTATTATAAACTTAACTGTACACATGTCAATTAAAATGGACATATATAAAATTAAATGGACAACACTGGAACAGGAGATATTTTCCTTGCTTTGCATAAGGGCTGGCGAAAAGCTTAGCCAGAGGGAATTGGCAAAGATTCTCAGGGTATCTCCCACTGCCGTCTCAAACTCCATGAAAAAACTTAGAGGCAGCAATCTGGTTAAGGTTGAGAAGACTAAGACTATAAATTTTGTCTCCTTTAATAGGGACCACCAGGCAGCAGGGGATCTTAAAAGGGTAGAGAACTTAAAAAACATGTATCTTTCAGGGCTGTCGGATTATCTCGAGCATGAGCTTGCAGGTGCCACTGTAATATTATTTGGCAGTTATTCAAGAGGGGAAGACACAGTTGCATCTGACATAGACATCGCCGTGATAGGTAGAAAAGGTAAGCCACTGGACATTGAAGAACACGAAAAAAAACTTTTTCGTAAAATTAACGTCAATTTTTTTGATAGCTGGAAGATTGAGCAAAATCTTAGAAATAATATTTTAAATGGCATTGTGCTTCATGGAGGTATCGAACTATGAGGCACCTAAAGCCCTTTGAGTCATTCATCAAGGAAGAGATAGTTAGGAAGATCTCTGTGGACACGCAAAGGGCAAAAAGCCTTATAATCGAATCAGAAAGAAAGATGCGGTCGATAAACCTGCAGCTCGAAAAAATCGGCATTGTTGATGACAATACTAACGACTATGTTGAGCAATGTTTCGATTCCCTTATGAACCTGGTGCGAGCGAAATTATATATGATTGGCTACTCTGCAAGTGGCCAGGGAGCTCATGAAGCAGAGGTTTCCTATCTTAGAGAGCTGGGATTTTCTGAAAAGGACGTGCAATTCGCAGACCAGCTTAGATACTTTAGAAATGGCATACTATATTATGGCACAAGTCTTGACAAAGAATATGCAGACAAAGTTCTCGAATTTACAAAAACTGTCCACTCAAAGCTTAAGAAATTTCTTGAAGGATAGATGTTCGGTCATCACGCCAAATAAGGACATAAAGAACCTGGCAAGGCTTATATGATTCTAGTTTAACATAAGAGCCGTCCAGACAGGCCCAAAAACATAGCTTGGCGAATTGAACCACGGCTTGCTTAGCCCCTCATACTGACAGATGATTGGGTGAAGACCGAACCGATGATGCCTGCAGACAGGCATAAGCCGATAGATAGCAAAAGTTTTCCAATATTCATCTAATTATAATTATTACCTAGAACTGAGGCGTAACAGTCATGATCTTTGCAGCAACCGCCGGATACTTCACCACAAACTTAAGCTCTTCCTCAGTAAGCGGCTTTTGAGTATGGACATTTGCAAAGCGCACAAGTTCCAGGCTTCTTCTTGCTTCCTCATCGCTTGCAAACTCGACGCAGAAATTAGAGTCCTTGCATAGCTTGTCCCTC
>DASRUK010000142.1:0-4327 GCA_035655475.1 Candidatus Nanoarchaeia archaeon | reverse complement strand
GGATCTTCAAGTAGTCTTATGAAGAACTGGATTATAGCAGGTATAGTCTCTTTGATAGTTTACCTATTGATAAAACCCCTGCTCATATGCCCTGCAGCATACCTTAATCCCTGGCAGTATTTTGCCTCCTGCAGCCTGTTTAACCTTGCTATATTCCTTCTTGTCTTTGCCTTGATATATGCCTCGAGATATGTTTTTAGGAGATAAATCCATATTTTGCAAGCACTTTCTCTATATCTTCAGTGGCAAAAGGCTTCTCGATATAATCCTTGCCGTAAGAAAGGGCCCTATCCTTGGTGATTTTGTCAGAATAGGTTGACAGAAATACGATAGGAACAGCGATATTTAGTTCCTTCATCTTCACAGCTGTCTCAAACCCCAGCTTGCCTCCAAGCATAAGGTCGATAAATACAAGATCTACCTGATTATCTCCAAGTAAATCCAATGCCTCATCACCAGACCTTGCAAAAAGGACCTCTGCTCGGGTAAGCCTTTTAAGCAATATCTGGAAGACAGCAAGTGTTCCACTAAAATCATCAACCACCAGTATTTTCACATTATCCCTCGTATAAAAACAGCCAAATGCCCTTGCAGGCATCTGGCCGTATGCTTAAAGGAAGCAAACACTATTTTATCTCTGCCAGAATGTTTGAAACTTCGATTTTTATGAAATTAGACCTGTTTGCATGCAGTTCTTCTATCTTTTCAAGGATATAGCCCGGGTCCCTTATTTCCCAAGCTTCCCTCAAAGGCTCTAGCTTCTCAAGAAACCGTTTGACGTCGATACTGCAATAGCTGCACATAGCGCTGACAATTTCCCTCCAAAAGAATGCCTCGTCGATATTGCCATTTTTCATAGTATTGCAAAAAATGCCCTGCTTTTTAATGATTCTTTCTGATTTCTGCCAGATACATGGCTAACTCTGTCAGGATTGCACCTCTTTGCAGCAGATACCCTCGATAATGTTTATTACACCTCGCTCAAGGCAAGGCTCATAAGAGGTGATAAAAATAGGAAGCAGCAGCATCCTCATCAATTACGTCGGTTATCCCCATATCATCAGTGCGCTCCAGCCTGACAACGGCCTTGCATCCCTTGCAGGCCAGCTTGTCAAGCATGGCCATAAAACCCTGATCCTTGATTATGCGACAGCTGATATCATTAAGCGGCTTTTTCCCGCACAATATCAACAAAGGATAGACACTCTTCTCTCTGCATTGGAAAGCCAAAGGCAGAATAACAGGCCATTAAGTAAAGAGTTGCTAGACGAACTAAAAGAGCTCGAAAAAAAGACATACATCTATATCGATGAACAGACAAAAAAAATAGCCGAAGAAATCGACCGAGTGATTAAAGAAGAACAGCCTGATTTTATCGCCTTCAAGCTATTTCTTGGCCAATCCTTTCAGGGTTCCATAATTATTGCAGACATCCTAAGAGAAAAGAATCCTTCATTAAAGATATTTGGTGGAGGCCCTCAGGTCGATGGATTTATGGAGGAGATATTCAAAAAAACACAGGCTTTTGATGCACTTGCCTATGGGGAAGGCGAAGAGACTATACTCCATCTTGCAGACTACTCCATCGGAAAGAGAGCCTTGTCTTCTATACCCAACCTGATCTATATAGAAGATGGAAAAGTTGTAACAGCGCCCCTGAAAAGGGTTGAAGATCTCAATGGCCTTGCATGGCCTTTATATGATGAAAAGGTGTATCCTGCAATGAAAGGCAGCCAGAAGATGAAAGCATTCTTGATAGAAGAAAACAGGGGATGCCCTTATTGCTGCAATTTTTGTTTCCATCCGCTAAAAAGTGGAACTGTTTGGAGAAAAAGGGATGCAAAAAACGTCGTTGATATGATAGAGGATACGATAAAGAAGCATGGGACAAACATATTTCGCTTTGTCGCATCAAGCCCTTCTCAGCAATTAAGGTTACAGATAGCAGACGAGATAATAAAAAGAAAACTTGATATCAAATGGGTCGGTTTTGAACGTGTCTCAGACCAGCCGCTTGAATTCTATAGAAAGATGAAAGACTCAGGCTGTGTAGCTTTATTCTTCGGTGTCGAATCAGGCAGCCAAAAGATTCTTGATGAGTCTCTTGGAAAGAAGACCAAGGTAAACCAGATAAAAAAAACAATTGCTTTGTGCAAAGAAGCAGGGATCTATAGCTGTGTGGGAATAATCTTTCCCTGCCCAAACGAGACAAAAGAGACTGCAAAAGAGACAGAAGAGTTGATACTGGAGATAAGGCCTGACTCTGTTGTCATCTCATCCCCATTTATGCAGATGAGGACAGATTGGTACAACAACATGGCAAAATATGGCTTCAAGCTAAAACATCCTGAGACATTTGCTCTTGATACTATGTACTTTCGGCCTAAGTTTACCTTTCCCCCTTATCTTTGGGATCCCTATCCTCATACCCTTAACGGCAAGGACTCAGACCAGTTGAACAAAGAGACAGATATTCTTGCTGCAAACCTTGCAAACAACGGGATAACTATGGGTGTGATAGATGACTCTGCGCTTCTTGCAGTCCATCTTGATATGGACATGGATAAGTTTGGAAAAGCAAGTAGAAGGATGATACAGACAGGTGATCATGCTTCCATCCTTCAGCTGAACGAACGGATAAACCATCAGATATAGAGATAAAAAAGAGGTGGAGAAAATTTTGCTAGATGAAAAACTATGCCGCAACAGCGAGCTTCTTATCAAAGATTACAAGACACTTCTTGTCAACTCATGGCTTGAGCAGATATTCAGATTGAGGTTCAAGGCTTACAGGGCAATAAGTGCGATTGATCCAACAAATTATCCTGATAAGAAGATAGAGGATAAGTTTGACAGGCTGCCCACCACTTGGCACATAGTATTGATAAAAAACAGAGTCCTTCAGGGAGCAATAAGGATTGGGCTGCCTTGCGAGATAGGTTTGTCGATTGAAGAAGAGTTTCCTCTAAGTCATTACTTTGATGAGCTCAAAAAAACACCTGCCGAATGCTATCCGTTTATAGATGCAAGCCGGCTTGTTGTGGACCCTGATGCAAGAGGTATGTCATTTGGAACATATCTATCCTATACTGCGCATAGGTATGGCCTGGATATGATAGGGGCAAGGTATATCTTTTCAGTATGGAATCCAAAATTTAAGGGCTCTTATGAAGTTGGCGTGCGTCCATTAGGCGAACCCAAAAGGTTTGTATTAAAAGAAGACCAAGGAAGCGGTAACATTGCAGAACACCAAGCTGTCGCCTCCTGCCTCACAAGAGAGACATTTAGTAAGCCTGAGAAGATAGACAAGATTGACGAAAGATGTTATATAATAAGGCCTGGTAAAAACCCGGTTATATTGCAGGAAGCATTGCGCTAAAGCTCAAGGCTTGCTCTATCAGTGGATCAAAGCCCGCGCTTTTGCCTGACTTATGCAATTCATAAGAGCAATAAGGAGCTTTCTTAGCCATGCACTGTATCTCTTGCCCTTCATACTCTGTTCCAAATATCGCTTCAACAGCGCCGCATAAGAGGCCGCACATGTAGAAATCGATGCCATTACTTGCTTTGCCAAAGTGATTTAGATGTTTTAGCGCAAAAGTATTCCTCTCATGCCTGAATAAAAACCTGCCATCTTTAGAATCCTCGATACTGACTACTCCTATCCCTTGCATCTCAGACTGCTGGACAAAAATGTTAAGGAACTGATTTTTATCAAGCCCGAACTTCTCTATCTGGTATTTGCCTATCTGCCTGCTTTGCGCCTTGCCGAGAGTATACAAAACCTTTGTAAACTCATCTCCATATTTTTCTTGCAGCAGATGATACATCAAAACAAAAGATTCATTGCCATATACATGGCCGGGTATGCCTGCTATCAAGAACCATCCGGAGTTATAAGAAAGAAGGTCATGTCCTATTATTTTCTTTGATGCTTCAGTTTGCGAAAAACTGCTGGTTATGCTTGATAGGTTGCCCAATCTAAGTTCTCCTTGGGGATCGTTAGCGAGGCTTATCTTGATGATGCTATCTGCTATTTCTCCCTTCATTGTCTTTCCAAGGATTTGTTCAGATATCCCTGTGCAGAAGCCTGCAAGAAAATGGTCAGCACAAGATGAAGAAAAAAGCTTTTGATATTGCTTTGACAATGTGCTGCTTGCTTCCAGGACTATCTGCTTTGCATCATAGGATTTTACACATACAAGGCCGTAACCAAACACCTCTGACAACTTCAGTAGATGCTCAAACGAGCTGATGTTTCTTGGCAGTTTTTGGGATTCCATGATTGATGTAGAGGCTATCAAACCCTGTATTTTGCCTTATTGGT
>DASRUK010000141.1:0-6644 GCA_035655475.1 Candidatus Nanoarchaeia archaeon | reverse complement strand
AAAGTGCCCAAGAGGTATTTCAGTGGTTTAGGTCTGCTTCCTGGTTTTTCTTAAGCTTTTGATAGAAATATGAGTGATAAGCATAAAAAGTTCATGGTTGCGCCCCACCAGTCACCGCTCTTTGACCGCTATAGACTGGTGGAAAGAGGAATTCTACCAGATAGTGGTTTTTGAGCACAATTCACTCCACCAGTCAAATAGACTGGTGGAATTTCATTGTTTAAAAAAGAGGGAGATACATTAGAGAGGTAACTCCCATGATAAGTGATTATAAGGAATGTATAACTGATTCAGTACTAAAAGTGATATAAAAATAGCAGTGGGTTCTGTTGGCCAACCAAGAGATGTTAAAGGCTCTCCTTCTTTTGTTATCTATGATGGCCAATCCGTTGTTTTTTACCGAGTAGAGTATGATAGGCGGGCAACAGCCCAAAAGGTTATAAAACGAATGTTTGTATGATAGGCATCTTACTGAGAGATTATTTCGCCAGCTTTGAAATGCGATATCTTCCCATTGTTTATCTTTACCCCTTCTTTTTTTAGTAGTCTAGTTTTCTCCTTATTATCCATGCTACCATTATACCCGCCAACCCTTCCATCAGAGCAGACAACACGATGGCAAGGGACTTTTGGTGCATAAGGGTTTTTTGCTAAGGCTGCACCGACTGCACGATAAGCTTTTGTTCCAAGCTTTTCTGCGATAATCTTGTAGGTGGTGACTTTTCCTTTTGGAATCTTTGCTGTCAATGCCCATACTTTTTCATTGAATGATAAATTCATTTTATCGCTGAAAGCACCTTCTTGAATTTTTCTCTTGTCATGTTTGCTTTGTATTCCTTGCATGAGCTGATTAATCCTTCTTTGTCTACAGTTATATTCTTTTTGTTTAAACTGGTTGTAATGTTCCTTGAGAGCATATAGGAGCTGAATTGAGTGACATTTGTCGGCTCTGGTGATTTATGGCATCGTTCAAAGTCAATCATCACTGGTTTTCCTTTCCTTATCAGGATATGCTTAGGGGGATGATGCATCTCTTCCTTGCTTATTTTAAGCTTGTCCATCTTAAAGCATTGGGCATAGATATCTCTGATCACTTTTAGGCTGTCTTTGCTATTTGCTTTTTTTAGCCATTCTGGAAAAAGCTCTCCTTCAATATATTCAGAGACAAGCGAGGTTTCATCGCAGAAATAGAATTTTGGGCCTATGCTTTCTTTGTTGAGAATTTTAAGGAAGTTTGCTTCGTTTTGCAATCGGTTTATCGCTTTTGAGCCTTCTTTTTCTTTTTTCACAACCACTTTTTTCCCGTTATAGTCTGCAGTATAAACTATGCCTCTGCAGCCTTTCGCAAGATAAGTAAGATCTGTAAGCTCACTCATTTTCTATCAGATAAAGGTAGATATCTTCAAAAGAGATGTGGACCTTATCAATCTCTTTGTATTTCCAATGATGCGTGGAAATGTAGTTATCAAGGGTTTCCTTTCCTGTAAACGATGAGAATATAAGGAGGATTTTTCCCATTGGCTTTAAGAAAGCCTTTGCTTTGTTTAGGAATTTGACGATAAGCTCGTGGCCTTTTTTTCCACCATCCAGTGCCATGTCTTTGACATTGGGATCGCTTGGAAGATAGGGTGCGTTGAACAAGATAGTGTCAAACTTGATGCCCATATAAGGCTTGTAATTCTTGAATAGGGAGAAAAGATCGGACATGGCATAGGTTATCTTCCTGCTCTTTTGGCTTCTTATGCAGTGGATTATGGCTTTTTCGTTTTTGTCGACGCCAAAGACCTTGACGACTTTCTTTGAGGCAGCTGCTTCTTCTGCCAAGATGCCTGAGCCTGTGCCCATGTCAAGCACTATGCCTTTTGCATATTTCTTTACATATCTCTGGATAAGAAAAGAGTCCTCTGCTGGCTCATATGTCAGAAACATACCGACGATTAGCGAACTCACAGATAAATTTGATGTTTCATTGGAATGTAGTATGTTTCTGAGCATGCTCAAAAACTCCGCTCTCAGCCACGCTCCGCTTTTGTTAGCGGAGTTTTTGACATATTTCCATTTTCGGTTACTTTCTTTAAGGCAGCTATGCCCACCTCAAGCTGTTTTTCTGTGGGCTCTTTTGTCGTTATGTTCTGAAGCCATAGCCCTGGCAAAGTCAATGCCCTAAATAGCGGGTTGCCTTGATGCTTTGCTCCAAACTTTAAAGCTTCGTAGGATATTCCTGCAACTACTGGTAGGAGTAAAAGCCTTGTGCCAAATAGGGTAATTCGTCTTATCAGCCATGGAAGGCTTTCAAACAAAGGGTATGCTGTGTTTATCAAGATAGGGATGAATGAAAAGAGAAAAATGCTTATTATGATGACAATCATCAGGAATGCTGTTCCGCACCTTGGATGCTTTGTCGAGTATACCTTTGCATTCTTTATAGTGAGCTCTTTTCCTGCTTCATAGCAGAAAACTGCTTTATGTTCCGCCCCATGGTATTGAAAGACTGCCCTTATATCTTTCATCAGCGAGATAAGATAGACATATGCGACCAGGATTGCGGCCTTGATAATTCCGTCGATAATATTGAACCATACCGGGCTTTCTGTCTCTCTTACACCGAGCAGATAAGTCAGTGCATAAGGAAGAGCCATAAACAAGCCGATAGAGAATGCAAAAGCTATCAGGAGTGTTATCCATATCGCTGTGCTGCTTAACTCTTCATCTTCTTCTCCTGCTTGAGAAGCGCTCCAATTAAGGGTTTTTATCCCTATTACAAGCATATCGATAAGGTTTACAATTCCCCTTATGAAGAAAAAACCCATCCACTTTGGCTTTTGTTTTAGCTTCTCTTCTTTATAGATAATCTTTCCTTTTTTTCTGACTGCAGTCACTATATCGTTCTTTGAGCGCATCATGACGCCTTCGATGACTGCTTGTCCTCCTACATCGGTTTTAGGCATAAAAAGGCTAAACAAATAATGGGTTTATAAAATGTCTGAATTTTTCAATATAGTCAATCGTGACTAGGTATGTTTTCTAAATAATCATCAAACGCAAGCTCTATCGGCCGACAGTCGCCGTTGTTGAGTTCAGAAGGATATAACCTGCAGGTCTTTGGCCTTATCATATAGATAGTGCATTCTGCAATCTTGCCTTTTTTAAGAAACATGCACCAACCGCCCTTGTCTTTTAGATAGGTGTGATCAAGATTGTCTGTGTAGACAAAATCCTTTAGTCCTGAGCTCTCTAACCTCTTGATGTCTTGCTTAAATATATGGGGAGGATTGCAGCATTGCCCGCACCTTTTACAATGAAATGGCATCTCTTTTTATTAAATAAGGTAATATTTAAAAGCTGTTAAAAGAGCCTAAAATACTATGAAGTTGAAGGAGAAACAGAAAAATCCTTATGTAAAAACAAGAGAGTATGTACCTGCTATCGCTACATATATCGCCAGAGAAGAAGGATATGCTATGCTTGTAGAAGCTAGAAAGGCTGGAGGAAGATATGTTGTTCTTGTAACTGTAGAAGATAACGAAAAGAGAACAATATCAAAAGCAGCAAGACTATACAACACCAATCCGTTAGAGGAAGTAGGTGAGTATGTCATCGATAATATGCTAAAGGAGATAAAAAGGATTGTTACTGGCCGCGATTATCAAAGCAAGCAGGTGTTGATTGAAACAATAGTAAAACCAAATGCTGCAAATGCTTCTGGCTTAGAGGCGCTGACCGATGAACATGGAAAACAAACCCCAGGAGAGAACGACGATAGATATCAGGTAAAAAGAACCAATAAAATGTATGAAAGGCAGGGGCCAGAACCACCAATAGGCCCTCCAAGCATCCTTGCAAGAGACAGCATCCCTTTTAAAACATTCTACAATTTTCTTGGTGCTGTCGGGCATGAGGATCAATCAGGTGAGTCCAAAAGTGCACGTCATGACAAAGAGACAAGAGTTATAAGGTTCAATCCACCAATAAAGGCAGGTGCACTTGCATTTGGTGTGCAGGGTTATCAAAAAGCTGCTTATGGTTCTACCGCCAAAGCTTATGTTGCCCAGAAAGCAGCTTAATTCTTTTCACTATTTGGGTTATTTACTTTAAATAATATATTTTTTGGGACACAAATATTTAAATATAAGAAGTTCTGGAAAGTTGACTAGGTATAGAGATTTTTACAGGACAAAACACAATATATAGTGTTGGTCGAACCCAAGGTTTATAAACAGGTCATACTACTATAGTTAGTGCTCTAGATAAGCACAAAACACTAGGACAGGAAAAAATGAGATGCCCATACTGCAACAGTGAAGAGACGAAGGTGATAGAGACAAGAGAAGGCGAAGAGCCTGATGTCACCAGGAGAAGAAGAGAGTGCCTTTCATGCTCAAAACGATTTACAACCTATGAAAGGGTAGAGATAATAGAACTGAGGGTTATGAAAAAAAACGGTGATATAGAGTCTTATAATCGAAATAAGATCGTAAATGGAATACTCAAAGCCTGTGAAAAAAGGCCTGTCAAGATAGAAAAGGTCGAAAGAATAGTCGATGAGATAGAGACAGAGCTCAGAAAAAAAGAGAGCATAGAGATACCAAGCAAAGAGATAGGGGAGATAGTGATGGACAAGCTAAAAGGCATCGACCAAGTTGCATATATCAGGTTTGCCTCTGTTTATAGGGAATTTAAAGATATAAAAAGTTTTGAAAAAGAGCTAGAGAAGATAAAGAGTGATTGATGCTTAAATGAGGTGGTTAGGATGGACGGAATTTCAAAGATAAGAAAAAGAGACGGAAGGATAGTTGAGTTAGCTCCTGAGAAAATAACAAATGCAATCCATAAGGCAGCACAAAGTGTCGCTGTCAAGGAAGGAAGAAACGCTGAAAAAAAGGAATGCGAAGAGCTCACAAACAAGGTAATGACGATACTTGAATACCAATTCACTGAAAAAGAAGTGCCTACTGTCGAAGAAGTGCAGGATATCGTCGAAAGAGTCCTTATCAAGTCCGGCCATGCAAAGACTGCAAAGGCATACATACTATACAGGCAACAGCATGCAAAGATAAGGGAGACAAAAGACATGCTTGTCGATGTCAGCAAGACAATAAAGGCATACGTCGACCAGGAGGATTGGAAAGTCAGGGAGAACAGCAATGAGGACTATAGCTTTTCAGGGCTTCTACTGTATGCCGCAGGAAAGGTGATAGGCAACTATGCACTAAATGAGATATACACTCCTGAAATAAAGGAAGCGCATGTAAAAGGATATTTTCACCTTCATGACCTGTCCAATGCAGTCATAGGTTATTGCGCAGGATGGTCTTTGAAAAAATTATTGAAGATGGGATTTGGCGGTGTGCCAAACAAGGTCGATTGCAAGCCAGCAAAGCATCTTAACACAGTCATCCACCAGATGGTAAACTATATAGGCTGCCTGCAGATGGAGTTTGCAGGAGCCCAGGCATTTTCTTCTGTAGATACATTGCTTGCACCGTTTGTTAAAATAGACAACCTGTCGTTTAAGGAGACTAAGCAGTGCATACAGCAGCTTGTATTCTCACTAAACATCCCTTCAAGGTGGGGATCACAGTATCCTTTCAGCAATCTAACATTTGACTGGAGAGTGCCTGAGGATATGAAGAAAGAGAAGGCTATCGTCTGCGGAGTAGAGCAGGATTTTACATATGACGAATGCCAGAAGGAGATGGACATAATCAACAAGGCTTTCCTTGAGGTGATGCTTGATGGAGATGCAAGAGGAAGGATATTTACTTTCCCTATCCCCACATATAATCTAAACAAGGATTTTGACTGGAACTCTCCGAACGCAAACCTTCTATTCGAGGCAACTGCAAAGTACGGGATGCCTTATTTCCAGAATTATATCGGCTCAAACCTTGATCCAAGGAGCATAAGGGCGATGTGCTGCAGGCTTAACCTTGACCAGAACCAGCTTGTAAAAAGGCCTGGAGGCATGTGGGGGCCTGGAGATGCGACGGGGTCAATAGGCGTTGTGACATTGAATATGAACAGGCTGGGGTATGAGGCAAAAACCAAGGAAGAATTTTACCAGAAGCTTTCATATTATATGGGGCTTGCCAAGACCTCGCTTGAGATAAAGAGGGTCATGATAGAAAGGAACCTTAAGAATGGTTTAATGCCGTTTACAAAGATCTACCTTGGAACTTTCAAGAACCACTTTTCAACGATAGGGCTTTGCGGGATGAATGAGTGCTGTTTAAATTTCCTCGGCAAGGACTTAAGCTCAGATGAAAGTGTTGATTTTACCATAGAAGTGATAAATTACATGAGAGGAAAACTTGTAGAGTTCCAGCAGGAGACAGGAAGCTTGTATAACCTTGAAGCCACACCTGCTGAGTCGACAGCTTATAGGTTTGCGCTTCTTGACAAAAAGCTCTATCCAGATATAATCACATCCGGCACAGATGAGCCCTATCTGACAAACTCATCACAGCTGCCTGTCGATAAGACAGATGATGTTGTCATGGCTCTTGAGCACCAGAACAAGATACAGCCATTATACACAGGAGGTACAATATTTCATGCCTTCCTTGGCGAAAAGGTATCGTCAGGAGAAGCATGCAAGCAGCTCGTCAAGAAGATAGCAGAAAACACCTAGCTGCCTTATTTTT
>DASRUK010000140.1:0-3021 GCA_035655475.1 Candidatus Nanoarchaeia archaeon | reverse complement strand
TTGCCATTGCAAATTTTTGGTGCACCAAAAATCCTATGGATTTTTTAGTGTTTCAAGCGTCAAAAACCACTTAACCGTCATGCCACCAGTCTATAGCGACTGAAAGGAGCGGTGACTGGTGGTTTTTGACATGTCAGAAATCGCTTCGGGCGCACGCTCTGATACTTTAGCCCAGAGTAAGCCAGCGATTTCTGAGCATGCTCAAGAACACGCCCCGACCTTTAGGTCGGCGGTTCTTGACACGTGGTAAAAATCCCATGGCAGTGCAGGGTTTGGGTTCAATAAAAAGTCCCAACCGCTAGCCGAGCTGAGGGTATTTTCTTTAAGCCTCAAACTGTGCTCGTGAAGCCGTAACAACAGAAACTTCGTTTCTTAGTTGCGCTCACTTCGTTCGGCAACAAGCTACGGGGTATTAACCCAAGTCTTGAGCAAGCAAAACGCTTAAATATCCCTAAGACTAGGGACTTGTTATGTTAGTCATCGGATGCTCGCATGGAAAACATATAGCGCCAAAGATAGCAAAGCTGAACGCATATCCCTATTCTGAATTGGAGGTAACCCATTTTCCTGATTCTGAGATAAAGCTGAGATTCAAAATCGATGTCAAGGGAAAAGAGATAGGGCTGGTACAGTCCTTTTATCACAATGTTAATGACTGTATCATCGAGACTTTGTTTGCAGCTGAGACTGCCTTTGACCTTGGAGCAAAGAAGATAAGCCTCATCGCTCCATATTTCCCCTACCTCAGGCAGGATAGAAGGTTTAATCCTGGTGAATGCATAAGCCTTAGAACAATCGCTAAGAATATCGATGATGATTTTGATGAAGTCTACATCATGGATCCACACCTTCATAGGGAAAAGACGCTGAAACACATATTCAAAGTGAAAAGCCACAAGATTACTGCAAACCCCCTCATCGTAGATTATATAGGGACTATCAAGAATGCTTTGATCGTTGGACCTGATGAAGAAAGCTACAAATGGGCTGAAAAGGTCGCTGATACGATAGGATGCGAATCAGCGATAATGACAAAGAATAGAAGAAGTGCTTATGATGTTGAGGTTAGCTTGAATAAGAAACTGGACCTAAAGAAGAAAAACATAATCATAGTTGATGACATGATATCGACCGGAAATACAATAATAGAGACCAGCAAATTACTAAGAAAACTGGGTGCCAAGAAAATTACCTCTATATGTGTGCATGGGATATTTGCCAACCACGCGCTTGAAAGGCTCAAGGCAAACAAAATAAATGTCGTGGCTTGCAACACTATCCCAAACAAGGCTGCAAAGATTGATGTTTCTGGAATTATTGCTGAATCTATCCGTTAATACCCTTTTGCAAAATACACAGAATACTTGGCTTCTTTACCGCAATTCACACATTTTCCCTTGATGTGTTTTTGGTCAAAAGGAATGTTTCTTGAGGTTGCGCCTCCTGTCTTTTCTTTTATCTCATCTTCGCAGGAAGGCTCACCGCAGAACAATGCTTTTACCATCTTCTTGTTTTTGATAGCCCTGACAAACTCATCCATACTCTTTACTTCAACAGTATTCTCCTCAAGTAACTTTTTGGAGTTATTATACAGATTCTCCTGTATAGATTCCATTATTGACTCTACTTTTGAAGATATATCTGCAAATTTGACGAACTCCTTTTTCAGTGTATCTCGCCTGACGATCACAACATGCTCTTTCTCAAGATCTTTTGGACCTATCTCTATTCTTATCGGCACTCCTTTTAGCTCATACTGATTGAATTTCCAGCCTGCGGAATACTCCTCGCGGTCATCCAGCTCGACCTCATATCCTTTGAGCTTTTCTTTTATCTCCTTTGCTTTTTTGATGACTTTTTCTTTTGAATCCTTAAATATTATCGGAACTATCGCAATCTGGATAGGAGCAAGCTTTGGCGGCAGGACAAGGCCTTTATCGTCGCCATGGACCATTATCATGACACCTATCATCCTTGTGGTTATCGCCCAGGTATTCTGCCAGACATACTGCTCCTTCTCGTTTTGGTCTAGGAATTTTATATCAAAAGCTTTTGCAAAATTTTGGCCATCGTGATGGCTGTCAGGACCTTGTATTGCTCTGCCGCTTGGCAATAGAAGCTCTATTGATAAAGTATATTCAGCTCCTGCAAATTTCTCATGCTCTGTCTTCTTTCCTTTTATGCCGTACAATGATAGATAGTCTTCAAGAACTTCTCCGTACATGTTAAGGATATCAATGCATTCCTTCTCTGCCTCTTCTTTTGTTGCAAAGCAAGTATGGCCTTCGTTCCATAGAAATTCTCTTGTCCTGAGGAATGGGACAGGATGCTTGAACTCCCATCTTACTACGTTATTCCATTGGTTTATCTTTAAGGGCAAATCTCTCCAGCTTCTTATCCAATCTTTATAGCTGTCATACATTATAGTCTCAGAAGTCGGCCTTACGGCAAGACGCTCTTCAAGCTTTGTGTCTCCTGCATGAGTGACCCATGCTACTTCAGGTGTAAATCCTTTAACGTGCGCTTGCTCTTTTTGGAGCAGCTTTTCTGGGATTAGCAGGGGAAAATAAGCATTTTTTACACCCATTGCTTTTAGCCTGTCATCGACTGCTCTTACAATTTTTTCCCAGATAGCATAGGAATAAGGTTTAAAGACTATGCAGCCTGAGACGCCAGTATAATCGGCAAGGTCTGCTTTCTGAATGACTTCAGTATACCAGTTAGAGATATCTTCTGATTTCTTTACTGTTATTCCGATGCTTTCTTTTTCCTTGGGCATTAAAGGAAGACTTTGTAAAGGATTTAATAAATGTTTCTATGGCAAGAAAACTACTCCTGGCAACAAAGATAGGGATAATGATCAAAGCTATAAGGGATAAACCGTAATCGTTTAGCTTTATCCCACTAATTCTAATTATATACTTGAGCACCGAAATATTTATTTAGTTCTTGTAGTTACATTGTAACTACATGAGAAAACCAATTCAAATGAAGATGGAAGGTTACGAAGTTGTTGAGAAG
>DASRUK010000139.1:0-9221 GCA_035655475.1 Candidatus Nanoarchaeia archaeon | reverse complement strand
TGTTTTTGCTTGTCGTCGATAAGTGCAAAAGTCTAGTCACACTAATGTTTATATACCTTAGAAGAGATAATCAGTTGCTTATGGCTCTTAACAACATCCGTTTAAGTTACTTGGCAAGATTTCTAAGGGACTTGCAATTTTTTGGAGCCATAATCGTCCCTTTCTTTCTGGATTGGCTGCAGGTAAGCTATACCCAGTTCTTCCTTCTGGAATCATGGTTTGTCTTATGGATAGTCCTCTTGGAGATTCCCACAGGTATAGTCGCCGATAAGTATGGAAGAAAAATCTCTTTGGCTTTAGGTGTTTTATTCTTTGGCATTGACCTTCTACTGCTTGGGCTTTTAAGGGATTATTATCTTCTTTACATCGCTGAATTTATCGGAGCTCTTGGTTATACCCTGATCTCAGGTGCTGACCAGGCATTGATCTACGATTATTTAATCGAGCAAAAAAAACAAAAAGACGCAAAGCATTACCTTGCAAGATATGAAGCAGCCGGAACACTGGGCCTTATTATCTCATTGCCTCTTGGCTCGATAATTGCTGATTCAGCTTCATATCCATTCTCACTCGCTTTGACATTTATCCTCTCCGGTGCTTGCACCATCCTCTCAGTTTTCTTCTTCCTTATGATGAAAGAGCCAAAAAGGCGCAGGCCGACAGAGAACTTTGTAAGGATGGGCATTGATGGTCTAAAATATCTTAACAACCATAAAGTTCTAAGGGCATTTGCGATCAATTCAGTTTTTATTTCATCCGTCACTTCCTTTATCTTTTGGTTTTATCAGCCAATGGCCGGTAGTGCAGGTATAGGCTTGAGGTATTATGGGTTCATAGGCGCTGGCTTTAATCTGTTTGCGGTCTTGTTGTTGATGAACACAAAAAAGCTTGAAAAAGTCTTCGGTATGAAAAATCTGCTGATGTATTCTGCTATAGTCCCTGCGGTTTTATTTATCGGAGCAGGGTTGGTAAATGGCCTGTTTCTCACCCTTCTAGCGATCTTCCTTATTGCAGGATTGAAGATGCTAAGGACTCCTATCCTGTCAGATTACATGAACAGGTATATCCAAGGTAAGAATCGTGCGACAATTCTCTCATCGATATCATTGGTCGAGAGGGCGACAACTGCTATTTTATATCCAGTGGTGGGATTTTTTGCCGATATCAGCCTAAGCTATGTTCTTATATTTCTGGGTATACTAACATTGGTCTTTGCGATTATCACGCGGCTGGAAGAAAGCCATTTGGTGTGCCATCGATAAGCAAACCGGTTGCCATAGCCATGCTTGTGGCACTGAGTCAAAAATAATTTTTCAGGATTTATAATCGTGTCCAGGGTAAATGGAATTCACCATTCAACAGGATCAATTCCATCTGTGATGTGAATTACTGAGCATATCGCCGCTTACCCTCCAAGTCGTATATAACTGGTTCAACATCATTTATTTAAATGGTTCAGCACTCCTAAATCCATCATAATCTAAAACAACACTTGAATAGCTTAAGCTTCGCTTTTAGTAACTACCACAAAGTTTATATACCTATTGTGTATTAAAAAATAACAACATTATAAGTGGAGGGGATTTTCATGAAAAAATTGGTGACTTTCTGTCTTATTGGTATATTTCTGATTAGTGGATGTGCAAGGCTAAAAGAGCTTTATGGCATACAGCCTCAGGGAAAAGAGGAGATAATCTCTATTGACGAGATAAAGGTGCAGGCGAAGGAAAATGATTCAAAGGATGATACGCTAAAGCCTTTGCCTGACGATATCCCTCGTATAGAGGACATCCCAAAGCCCCAAAAATTAAATGTTTCAAACATAAAGAAAGCAGACTCTAAAGTTATTCTTGTAAAAGAGACAGAACTTGTCTCACTTAAACCAAGAGCGACCGACCCGGACCAGGACAAGCTGGTGTTCGGCTTTACCGCTCCGCTTGACCAGGAAGGAAGATGGCAGACAAAATACGGCGATGCAGGAGAATACGCAGTGACCATCTCCGCATCAGATGGGACCCTGACAGCGATAAAGGAGGTCCTGGTAATAGTAAGCAAGAAAGAAGAGGCTCCGACCATCGATGAATCCCTGCCAAAAGAAAGTGCCGTTGAAGCAAAAGAGAACTCGAAAGTTTCATTCAGTATAAAATCATCAGACCTAAACAAGGACTCACTTACCTATTCATGGAAGCTTGACGGCAAGGCAGTGTCAGCAAAAGACTTCTATTCCTATGACATAAGCTATGAGGATGCAGGCCAGCATACTGTCAAGGTTGCAGTCACAGACGGCACAAAAGAGGCAAGCAAGGTTTGGTCTGTGAAAGTTGAAAATATCAACAGAAAGCCAGAGCTTGCAAAGATACTGGATATCAAGGTAAAAGAGAACGAAAAGATTTTATTGTCTCCAAAAGCAGCAGATCCTGACAAGGAAGACAAGGTCACGTACACAATAGCAAACGACAAGTTTACAAAAGTTGGCGACACCTTTGAGTGGAAGACATCCTATGATGATGCAGGTGACTATGCTATGGTCCTCTCTGCCACAGATGGCAAGGACTCATCGACTCAGACAGTGAAGATCAAGGTTGAGAACGTAAATAGGCCTCCTGTTATCGAAGACATCACCTTAGGTTGAGTGCTCAAACTAAAGTTCATACTCCGCAGTTTGCTGCGGCAGTCTTAAGCTTGAGGCTTAAAAAATACCCCAGAGCTGGGGCTCTGGTTTGGGATTTTTTATTTTTCCGTCCTAGACGGCAGTGGGGGAAAATGAACAGGCAATTTTTATTAATTATGGTTGTATTGGTGCTTTGCATAAGCATAGCAGCCGCGGTAAAGACCTTGACGGTCTATGAGACAGAGCCTGTCTCATTAAGGCCCCAGGCGACAGATGCAGATAAAGACAGCATAACATACAGCTATAGCCCGCCCTTGGACAGCGATGGAAAGTGGCAGACAGGATATGGCGACCAAGGCGAATACATTATCACCATCAACGCCTCAGATGGAGAGGCAGTGACGACAAAAGACGTCCTTCTTGTAGTAAAAAAGAAAAATATCCCTCCGGTCATCGATTCTGCAAAGCCAGGGACCATAAACCTGGAGGTAGAAGAGACTGGGAAATTAACCTTTGGCATAAAAGCCTCAGACATAAACAAGGATTCTTTGACCTATTCATGGAAAATTGACGATAAAGAAGCTGCCTGGGGTCAGTCCTTTGAGTATTCTCCCTATTACGGTGATGCAGGCACTCACAAGATAAAAGCGGTCATCTCCGACGGCGATGTCACGATAGACAAGGCTTGGCAGGTAAGCGTTAAAAAGGTCGACAGGGAATCAGCCATCTTCTCATCGTTTAAAGATATTGAGGCAGAAGAAGGAAAAGTTCTTCAGTTAGATTTGCCTGATTTTAAAAAATATAATCTGGACTATGAGCTATCAGACCCTCTAGGCCAGGACAATTACTGGCAGATTGGCTATGATGAAGCAGGTATCTATAATATTGCGCTAACCATCAAGGACGGCAAATATATCTCAACAAAAAAGATAAAGGTGGTTGTAAAAAACATCGACCGCCCGCTCTCGTTCAAGCCTATTGCAAACTCCTGGATTACAGAGGGAGACAAGATTACAATAGCCCTCGAGGCAGATGATCCTGATGGAGAAAAGATAAAATATTCAGCTCAAAATCTGCCAGAAGGAGCAGCGCTAAAAGACAATGTTTTCGAATGGCAGACAAGCCCAGCTACTGTAAGCAAAGATAGCCTTGTTAAAAAAGCACTGGATAACCTTCACTTATTATACACTCCATACAAGATAACATTCACAGCTTCAGCAGATAGTGAAGAGAAACAGTCTGCTACTATATTCATAAAAAACATTAATCAGCCTCCGGTGTTGGAAACAATAGAGCCGATCATCGTAGACGAAGGTGAAGAGATAAACATCGAGCCAAAGGCCGCAGATCCTGACGGTGACAAACTCTCCTATTCATACAGAGGTTGGTTCGATGTAAACAGATACAAGACAACCTTTGACGATGCAGGAAACTATAAGGTAAGTATCATCGCTTCAGACGGATTCCTCACCGATGAGAAGACGGTGGACATTACTGTAAACGATATCAACAGGCCGCCTCAGTTCAGCCCCATGCAGGCTGTGGAGATAAGTGAAGCCCAGGAGATTAAGATTCCCTTGCTCATTTTTGATCCTGAGGAAGATCCGATTGAATTCATAAAAGACTCTCTCCCAAAAAACGCTGCCATAAAAGAAGGCAAGCTGATATACACGCCGGATTACGACACCGTAAAAGAAGGCTCGACATTGTTGACAATAAACTTAAAAGCTACAGATGGTACCAACAATATCACCCAGCCGATAGATATCACTGTCCATAACAAGAACAGGCCGCCGAAAATTACAGGAGCATCTAAGGTTACAGCCGCAAAGAAAGGCGAGAAGGCGATATTCAAGATAATAGCAGAAGACCCAGATGGTGACGACCTTGCATACACCTGGCAGTTTGGCCTGTTTGACAAAAGAGAGCTTGGCCCAAGCATATCAAGGACGTTTAAAACCGCTGGCACAAAGAAGATAACTGTCTTTGTCTCAGACGGCGAGGGCAAGAGATCCTACACATGGAATGTAAAGGTTAGATAATGTCAGAGATTTGCAATAACCTTAAATATCTCTTTTCTTAACCATAAGTATGGAGCAAAATCCCGCAATAGACCTAGCTCTGGACACTATAAATCTTGGAAAGCAAGCCATTATCTTCGTAAACACAAAGCGCTCAGCAGAAAAGACAGCAGAGGATATCAGTAAAAAGATAAGGGGTATAGACTTGCAGGAAATCTCAGATAAATCTCTTCATGCTCTCACAAAGCCTACAAAGCAATGCGAAAGGCTTTCTATTTGCCTAAGAAAAGGCATCGCCTTCCATCACGCAGGCCTTGTTGCAAAGCAAAGGGAGCTTATCGAAGAAAACTTCAAGAAAGGCGCAATAAAGATAATCTGCGCCACCCCCACTCTCGCCTACGGCTTAAACCTTCCAGCATTCCGCTCTATAGTCAAAGACCCAAAAAGATATGGCCACCGTGGTCTTGATTATCTGCCTGTTCTTGAGATTCACCAGATGTGGGGCAGGGCAGGAAGGCCTGGATTTGACAGGTTCGGCGAAGCGATCATAATTGCCCAGTCAGAGAATGAAAAAGAAGAGCTCCTCGAAAGATACATAAACGGTAAACCAGAAAACATCTATTCAAAGCTTGCAGTTGAGCCTGTCTTGCGCACTTATATTCTAAGCCTCATCGCATCAGGCTTTGTCAATACAAAGCAGCAGCTCTTTGATTTTTTCTCAAAGACATTCTGGGCTCACCAGTTCGGCGACATGTATGAACTCAACCAGATGCTGCAAAAGATGATTGGCCTACTGCAGGAATGGGAGTTTATTATGGGAAACAAGGATGAATTCCAGGGTGCAGATGAATTAGGTGATGAAAGATACCGCCCGACGATTATTGGAAAAAGGGTAGCAGAGCTTTACATCGATCCGCTTACCGCAAAAAAATTCATCGATTGCATAAAAAAAGCAGCATCAAAAGAGACAAATGTTTTCTCCTTTGTCCAGATGATCTCTCATACCTTAGAGCTAAGGCCGTTATTAAAAGTAAAGGCAAAAGAATACGATAAGGTCCAGGAAGTGCTCACAAAAAATTTCACCTTCTTGTTAGAAGAAGAGCCAAACATATACGACCAGGATTACGACGACTTTCTAAACTCCATTAAGCTGGCCATGTTTTTCCAAGAATGGCTCGATGAAAAAGACGAAGAGTACTTGTTGGAAACTTATGATATTAGGCCAGGCGAGATAAAAGTGAAGCTTGACATAGCCGATTGGCTTCTTTATACAAGTGAAGAGATGGCAAGGCTCATGCAGTTCCAGCCGCTCCTAAAAGACATTGCAAAACTAAGGGTTAGGCTCAAGAGCGGAGTAAGAGAAGAGCTCATCCCTCTTCTAAATCTAAGAAACATCGGCAGGGTCAGGGCAAGAAAGCTTTTCAACAATAGGATTAAAGATCTTGGTGATGTCAAGTCAGCAGATATCACAAAGCTCTCTCAAATCTTGGGAAAGAACATCGCTATAGGCATAAAAGAACAGGTAGGAGAAAAGGTCGAGCCGGTAAAGGAAAACAAAAGAAAAGGCCAGATAAGTTTGAGCGATTATTAAGAGAAGGATTTATAAACACACGTATTTAACTTTTATTTGATGCAGTTTGACGATGGGGGTCTTACAGAGAAGATCGGTATAGGCAGCGGTTTTATTTTCTCATATCTATTTTTTACTTGCATCATTTTTCTCATCCTTGTTTATGCAAATAAGACAGAAAACTTTGCCTTGCTTAAAGCCTTCAGCATATCAGCGCCTGTTCTTCTTGCAGGTATCATGACAAAGAGGCTGTTAAAATGAGTTTTCCCAAAGGCTTCAAGAAAGGCATGCACTCTTTTGGCACCAATCTATCCGTTATCATCAACTCAGTTTTATTGACTATAGTGTACTTTTTAGGAGTCGGCCTCACTGCCATTATCGCAAAGCTCTTTGGAAAGCACTTTATGGATATGGAGAAGAAAAAAGAAAGCTACTGGTCAGACCTAAACTTGGGAAAAAAGCCGATAGAGTCACATTACAGGCAATTTTGAGGTTAATATGTACATACTTGGGATAAGTTGCTATTACCATGATTCATCCGCAGCATTGCTAAAGGATGGAGTCGTCGTGTGCGCAGCCCAGGAAGAGAGATTTACAAGAAAAAAGCACGATACCTCTTTTCCAAAAGAGGCGATAAATTACTGCATATCTTCCCAAAAAATAACGATTAACGAAATTGATTATATCGGCTTCTATGAAAAGCCCCTCATAAAGTTTGAACGGGTGCTAAGCCAGCACCTTGAGATGTTTCCAAGAAGTCTAAAGACGTTCTTAAGTTCTACTCCCTCATGGATAAACGAAAAGCTCAGGGTGATGAAAGCGATAAAAAAGCTCAAATACAAGAAAGATGTGCTTTTCATCGAGCACCATCTTGCCCACGCAGCAGGTTCTTTTCTGTTAAGCCCTTTCAAAAAGTCAGCGATAGTGACCATCGATGGCGTCGGCGAGTGGACCACCACCTCTTATGGTATAGGCGAAGACAGCGATATAACCTTAAAAAAAGAGATAAGGTTTCCAAGTTCTTTAGGGCTATTCTATTCGACGATAACAGCCTATCTTGGATTTACAGTCAACAACTCAGAGTATAAGGTCATGGGCCTCTGCCCCTATGGCGAGATGGACAAAGAAAAAAATCCATATTACCTAAAGCTTATTCAAGTTATCGATCTAAAAGAGGACGGAAGTTTCAGGCTAGATATGTCTTATTTCAAATATCATTTTGCAGGTAGGATGCCAAGTAGGAAACTATGCACCCTCTTAGACGGGCCGATAAGAAGGCCAGAAGAAGAGATAACAAAAAGGCACAAGGATATCGCAGCAGCTTTGCAGCTCATCTATGAAGAGGCGCTTTTCAAGATACTAAACCATGTGCATAAAGAGACATGCTGTGACAGTCTGGTGATTGCCGGTGGATGCGGCCTAAACAGTGTTGCAAACGGCAAGATACTAAGAAATACAAAGTTCAAGAACTTCTGGGCACAGCCTGATCCAGGCGATGGAGGGACAAGCGTCGGTGTTGCATCATACATCTACCACTCTATCCTTGGAAAGGAAAGAAAAAAGCTGGCAACTGCCTATCTCGGTCCAAGCTATACGGATGCAGACATAAAGGGCTTTCTTGATAAAAACAAGATAACCTACACTCAATTCAAGGACGAGTATGAGCTGATAAAAAAGACCGCAGCTCTGCTGCATACCAATAATGTTGTCGGCTGGTTCCAGCTTGGCATGGAATGGGGCCCAAGAGCTCTTGGCGCAAGAAGCATCCTTGCAAACCCTGCAAATCCTCATGCAAAGGAATTGTTGAACACCAAGGTAAAGCATAGGGAAAAATTCAGGCCTTTTGCTCCTGTTGTATGCGACGATGATGCAAAGCATTACTTTGACACCGACATCCCGATTCCAGAGCCCACAGATTATATGCTCATGGTATATCCGATTAAGGAGAAATGGCATTCAAAGATTCCAAGCGTAACCCATGTCGATGGCAGCGGAAGGCTGCAGACTGTCAAGAGAAGTGACAATTCATTGTACTATGATGTCATAAAAGAGTTTGGCAGGCTCTCAAGCATTCCTATCCTGATAAACACATCCTTTAACATCAGGGGAGAGCCTATCGTCTGCAGCCCTTATGATGCGTATAAGTGCATGATGGGGACAGGCATAGACTGTCTGGTCATAGGTAATTTCCTAGTAAAAAGGGATGATAACATTAAGGACGCATGGGACTCAGAAAAGCTCGCAAATGATTAAATATATAAATATCCGCCATTAGCAAAATACCATGTCTAATAATAAGTCGATGCTCGCAGAGGTCTGGGATTTCCTTAAGGTCAGGAAAGCCTGGTGGCTTGCCCCGATAATAATCATGCTTGTCTTGGTCGGAGCGCTCATCATATTTGGGCAGAGCAGCGCGCTTTCTCCGTTCATCTACGCACTTTTTTAGTTCTGGCAAGATTAATAAACAGAATCATAATCTTATTGCCCTAGGCCCCTGTAGTATAGTGGATCAGAATGCAAGATTGCGGATCTTGAGGCCCGGGTTCGATTCCCGGCAGGGGCGTTTAAACTTAGTAAGTGAGCATTTTATCAATTTTCCCATGGTCAAAAAGGAAATTTATTGGAAAAATCCTGAACTAGAAAAACAAAAAGTAAGAGCTTTCTATAAAAAAAATAGAGAAAAAATTCTTTCTAAACTGAGGAGATATCCCAAGCCAGAAGATAGGCCTATGGCTAAATGTGAAAGATGTGGCGATCTTTTCAAACCCTTAAGTAACTTTCATCCAAATGAAAGATTTTGCCTTGGATGTAAGTTAGAACGAAAGAGAGAAAGAAATAGAGATAGAAGACCAAAGACATACAAAGATGGATGGGACACGATTAAATTTCTTAGCAGAAATCCCCACCACTTGTGGTTGGGGATGAATGCGTAACACTTATAGGATGGCTAATTCTGTGATTATCTGTTGGTAAAATGATGAGCCTCAAAAAAGAGGTGAGGCCCAATGACACTTTACCA
>DASRUK010000138.1:0-11392 GCA_035655475.1 Candidatus Nanoarchaeia archaeon | reverse complement strand
TTCCCGGTTATCTTGATTATGGGATCCAGCCCTGAAGTGCCTGAACCGATTATGTGAAGCTTTCCTGAGGGGGTGGCTGTCCCTATTCCAACACTGCCCTCTGTATAAGATATATCAGAATTTGCTTTTGCCCAATACCCTGCGCCTATGGGCTGTCCGCTTTTTAGCTTAAGCTCGCCGTCAACGATAAAATTTCCGACGAGGTTTATGTCCCCCGCATCCTTAGCCAATATATTGTTTGTATACAGCGTTGAATGTGATGGTTGTTTCACATCATACGCCGCGTAGGCTATAACAACACCTGCCGTAAGCAAAATTAATATCGCCAAAATTGTCTTGTATTTCATTTTACCCTCCTGCCTCCTTGCAGCAAACCTTTATGCCAAATCCTTGATTATCACATTGCGATACATGCCCATCGTGACGCTCTGACATGCTTAAAATGCATGTTTCCCCTTGGCTGCACTTTGTGCTTATCACATTGCATTCTGCATCTCCTTTCAGGCCCTCTATGAAGACCTGATAGTCAAAACCCTCTTCGCTTGTGTGTGCATCAGAAGGTTCAGATAAAGTGATCAACCTCTCCCCTGTTTCAGCTTTCTTGAACTCTTCACAGCATACCTTGTACTCAAACCCGCCCTCCATTGCAGCATGTGCATCATATACGCCAGAAGCAAGAAGCACTGTGTTTTCATCTGCACTACAACTTTGCTTAAACTGGCAATAAGGGACCGCATAGCGCACAGGTGGGGGGGTCCTGAGCTTGGAGGTAAGCTCTGTCCAAAGCCCCATAGCATTTGGCGATGTGCTGACAGCATAATATGCCCCTTCTAACTCCTCACGATAGCATTGAACTATCTGTTCACCTTGACTGAATTGGGCAAAACTTTTTTCTATGCTTGAGCAGATATCTTCCTCAAAAAGGCTGTATTTGACAGTAAAAAATTCTCCATTGTACTTTTTCTCTGCAACTCCCTGGATAAGCTTATCTCCTTTTTTATCTATATAGAGCTTGGAAAAATCACTCACCTCTAACTCAAGTGTTTCTTGGTTGGCAAGGATCCTTTGGACTACTCGCATTATAAAAGTAAACGGCTCTCTTAAAAATGTCAGGAATGACTCCCATGCGTTTGCCTCAAAACCCTCTATTCCGATCAGTGATTTGTCGCTATAGATGACGCTCTTTGTGAGGTTTTCATACCACGCTTTTGGTGTGTCGCATTGATGAAATTTGCCGTCCCCATAACTCGGGCATTTGCCAACTCCCTCTAAAGTCTGGATGAATTCTTTATTGACATCGTCTTTTAACGAAATACCAACAATGACCTGGCCTTCCTCAGCTTTAAGAGACTTGTCCTTGCCAAGTTCTAGCACGCAGAAATTATTCGCCTTACCCTCTATATATTTTGTGAGTTCTTTTCCTTTCACAAGGTAATTATAGTAGTTCAGCGTGTCTTTGTAGCTGTCGCAAAATAATGTATAATCATCGATATATGTATCGTCTGCAGAGACTATATTTAGCAGTTGTGTTGCAAGCAATTTTGTCCTTGTTGTCCATGCCCCTTTTTCACAATAATGGTCTCCTCCTGACAGCAGAAACTCTCCTTCTTTAAAGCACTCACTGCTATAATAACAATCATCTACAGGGCAATATCCTGTCTTATTTTCCCAGTCTTTCTTTTCGATTTTTGACTCACTCCAATTCCCCAGTAAGCACTGTCTTAGGTTTCCGTCTGTTTGGACATAGGATTTGGTAAGGTTGCATCTACCATTGTATACGCAGCTTGCTCCTTCAGTACAGCATGCAGTATCAGACTTATCGATAATTTCTCCATTCCTATAGGTATAAAAACCGCTTGGCAGGCAAGCACCAAAGGGGTCGCACTCCGTGCAAGCGCCGTTGCAGTCTTTCTTGCCTTCCTTTATCTCGCATGCTGCTGCTCCGTCGCATTCCCTGCACATGCCGCATGCTTCACCTTTGTCTTTAAATTTATCTACTGGAGGGCAGGTAGGGTCTTCTCCATCGCAGGTTTCAGCTATATCACAACTACTAACATTTAATCTGCATACGGTGCCTTTGCTCTTTATCTGAGGCGTTGGGCAATCTGCAGATTCTCCTGTGCAGTATGCCTGCTCTCTGCAGGTATTTGCCGGCTCTGTATCACCGCACTTTATATTAGTGTCTTTATACTGGCAGCCGTCGCAGCATTCTCCCTCTGCTGCAGAGCATTCGCATTGGTCAGATACTATCAGCTCATAGATATATGCCTTGCCGTCTTTTTGTTCGGGGTTTATTGAATGGGTGATGCTCAGCTTGCTTACCTCCTCAAAATCGCCCCTTGCTATTGCTTTTCTCTCACCTGTCCAGTTTTCTTTCAGCAGCACGCTTTGAAATTTGCCGTCGACAAAGACGCGTATGTCGAGTGTGCTGTTGGATTTCAAAAATTTTGAGCCTCCGACAAAGGTTGTCGCCTCTATCCTTTTCAGGTCTAGGTTTGTTGGCGCCTCAGTCATGGCCTCAAAATCAAGGTCTGTTTTAAACCATGAAAGCCCCAGTAAGCTTGCAGGAACGGTCCTTGTTACGGCATTTGGTCTTGATGTAGGTTGCCGAGGTTTGCTTGGGTCGATTAATTCAATAAGAATTTCATAGTACCCAACATCGTCAGAATCCTCTATCCCCCAATATGTGTATGGATTACCATCGATAATGTTTTCACATTTTCCTGCATCCTTGGAGTGCTCAGAGTTGAATATGCAACTGACTGAGATATACTCCTGGATGTTTACTTGTTTCTTGCATCCTCCCTGGATTAATAACACACCTACAAGTATAAGCGCTGCAATTTTCGTTTTTCCCAGTAGGCTATTTCTTCTTTTTTTCATCTTCTTTGACCTTTTCAGTCAGAGCGTCGCCTATATAACCAATCAGCGTTTTATTCTGAAGAAGTGCATTTAGTTTGAGCTTTTTGTGCAGCTCATCATCGATCTCAATATTGATCCGCGTCATATTAACTTAATTACCTACTATTATATTACTTATGTCCGTTATTTAACGTATCTTAAACATATACTTAGCTAATATACCTAATAATCAGCCCTTCTTATATAAACTTTTCTAAAATTTTTGAAAAGAATAGCTAAAGATGGTTAACTCGGCAGCATCAAAAAAGAGGATTAATAGCAGGGTTAAAAGAAAAAAGAAGATAGTAAGCACATAAATGGTGCTTTTTAATAAGTTGAGGTGATATAATTGGGATAATCTCCTGCCAAACCAGACAAGGGAGAGTATAAAAAAAAGGTTGAAAAGCATAGGGCCGACATATAGATTGAATATAGTTATCTCCCTATAAGTCCGGATTCCTGTCAGCGAACTCAGTGCAAAATAAGGAAGGAGGCAGCCAAAAAATTCCACTGCAGTGGTTTTGATAGATAATATCCCCAACCTCTTGGTAACAAGATTTAGTAAAAATAGAAATGCCCCGCAAAAAAGAAGCATAAAAAGGAAGTATAATAAAACATAGAAGAGGGAGCTTACAGCTATTGCAAGAAATGGTCCTTCCTCCTGAAATATATGCAACATGATGGTGGCAGCTGCAAAAAACACCAGTGCGATTATGGAATGTTTAGGGTTTGGATGAGATATGAAAAAATGTTGTTTTGGCTTAGAAAAGGAGGATATTATCTTCTGGATATCTGAGGCGTTGATCCCCTGGCGTACAAGAGACTTCTCGATGACCTCTGAAGGATAACCTAAAGAAAGCATCTTCCTGATATAGTTAGATAGTGTTTTATCATCCATGCAATGGTTTTTAGATAAATGATTAATAAAAGTTTGTATTAACAGGTTAATGGTCATAGTCATTGGTGTAAATGGTATGACCCCTTGATTTCCAGTGGAAATCAACTTAATGGGTACTGTGACCCTCTGGTTTGTGGTTTTTTCTTCCTTTTTACTTTTTTTTGATTTTTTATTTATTTTTTTATTATATTATTATTATATTATTATATTATCTATATAGAAAATAATATATATATAATATAATCAAACACCATCACATTTAAAATAAACTTTCCAAGCGAAATGAAGGGGTCAATCTTCCCTCACAAAAACTTTATAAACCTCCATTTCCTATGGAAACTAAATGAAAAAAGAGACGCTTGCTAACTTTTTTGAGGACTTTCTGGCTAAAGACAGCCTATTTTTAGATAAAGAGGCCTTACAGAGTGGTTATATGCCTGAAACAATCTCTCACCGCGACTCAGAGATAGATCAGGTGGCAAAGATACTTGCTCCATGTTTGAAGCTCGAGAAGCCCTCCAATCTATTTATCTATGGTAAGACCGGGACAGGCAAAACACTTACCGTCAAGCATGTGGCCAACCAGTTATCAAGCATAGCTTCACAAAAAAACATCCCCCTTAAGATAATCTACCTCAATTGCAAGATGAAAAAGATAGCAGATACTGAGTACAGGTTGGTAGCTCAGTTGATAAGGGAGCTTGGTCAGGAAATAGCCCCTACAGGCCTTCCTACAGATGAGGTCTACAAGGCATTCTTTAACGCAATAGACTCAAAAAACCAGCTTATTCTCCTTGTACTAGATGAGATAGACCAGCTGGTTCAAAAGACAGGCGACGAAATACTCTATAATCTTGTCAGGATCAACGAAGAGCTAAAACAATCCAAGATAGTGATCACAGGTATTTCAAACGATCTGATATTTATTGACCATCTCGATCCAAGGGTTAGGTCTTCATTATCAGAAGAAGAGATGGTATTTGCACCTTACAATGCTTTGCAGATCCAGGAGATTTTAAAACAAAGGGCAAAGCTGGCTTTCAATGAAAACTCCCTTTCAGATGGAGTCATAGAAAAATGTGCAGCCTATTCTGCCAGAGAGCACGGTGATGCAAGAAGGGCTCTTGAGCTTCTAAGGGTAGCAGCAGAGGTAGCTGAGCGTGAAGGTCAAAAGAAAGTAGAGATTCATCATATAGACAGCGCCGAAGATAAGATAGAAAAGGATAGGGTATTAGATACTATAGTTCACCAGCCAAAGCAATCACAAGCGGTCCTTTACTCGGCCATCTACCTGTATGCCAACAGGAAAGACAATATTTTTACCGGAGATATTTATGATATATACAAAAACATCTCTTCGCAGGTAGGCCTAAGGCCTCTTACCCAAAGAAGAGTATCTGATATAATTGCAGAGATGGACATGCTTGGCATAATAAATGCCAAGGTAATTTCCAAAGGAAGGCACGGCAGGACAAGGGAGATTTCCGTATCTATCCCTCAAGGCATCTTGCAGAAAGCAAAGAAAGCATTAGAGGAAGGATTAGCGTTATCTTAGCAAGGCTAAGCATAATCCTTCTTACCTAAAAAATGGAACAAACAGTCATACAAAAAAAGAAAGCTGTAGAATTTTTCCTCAAAAAGGAGATATTGGTAAGTTCTGATTTGCTTGCAGGTATAGATGATAACTCTCTGGACTGCCTGTCCAGAGGCATGATGGGTAATGAGGGTAACTTTCTATTTCTAAATAACGATCTGTCAGAAGCAGTGCAAAAAGGCCAGCATAGGGGAATAAATTGGATAGAGCTTGAAAGTTCAAAGGCATTCCTTGAGAGGGGCAAGGACAACAAGGTCTATAGCGAGTTTCTGGCTATCCTCAATACAGTAAAGCAAAAACCCGCTTACGAGAAAGTTAAGGTCATATTTTCTCACGATGAAGATTCAAAGAAAAGAGATATCCAGGACTTTGTGAAATATTTTAACGCAAGATATCAAGCATTGGAAAAGATCCTAAAACAACGGCCTGATTTGAGGCACGTCACGGCAATAAGCAGGATAAAGAACAAGAAAGACAGGGAAGAGATATCGCTTATCGGCATAGTTTCAGATAAGCAGTTGACCAAGAACAAAAACCTTGTGCTCACACTTGAAGACCCGACAGGGTCTATTAATGTGATAGTCAATAAGAATAAGCCGGACGTCTTTGAAGAAGCCAAATCAATAGTGCACGATGAAGTTATCGCAGTCACAGGTGTAAACGGCCAAAATATCCTTTTTGCAAACAAGATATATTGGCCAGAGGTCATCACAAAAGAGATAAAGAAATGCAAGGATGAATGTTATGCTCTGTTCCTTTCAGATATCCATGTGGGCTCAAAGAATTTTCTTCCAGAATCATTCAATAAATTTCTGGCATGGCTAAATGGGACGACTGGCAGCGAATCCCAGAAGGAACTTGCTTCAAAGGTAAAATACATATTTATCGCAGGAGACCTTGTCGATGGGGTTGGTGTATACCCCAATCAGGACAAGGAACTGGAGATAAAAGACATCTACGGACAATACGAAGAATGTGCAAGGCTTCTTGGTCAGATCCCAAAAAATATTTCAGTGATAATATGCCCAGGCAATCATGATGCGATAAGGGGTGCAGAGCCTCAGCCTGCACTATATGCGGATTTTGCTAAAGCGATTTATCAGATTCCAAATATCCTCTGCCTTTCAAATCCTTGTTTTGTAAATATCCATTCATCCGAGGATTTTTCCGGGTTTGACGTCCTTCTTTATCATGGATATTCATTTGATTATTTTGTGGCAAACGTTGACGCCATAAGGAATAATGGAGGGTATAACCGGGCCGACCTTATCATGAAGTTCCTGTTAAAAAGAAGGCATCTTGCTCCCACCCATACCTCTACCCTTTATGTGCCTGAAGAGACGCAGGATCCTCTGGTCATAGGAAAAGTTCCTGATTTTTTTGTAACCGGCCATGTCCATAAATCCATCGCAGCAAACTACCGCAACATCACGCTTATCTCCGGCTCTTGCTGGCAGTCAAAGACGTCCTTCCAGGAAAAAGTAGGCCATAATCCTGAACCAGGGCGGGTTCCGATGGTTAATCTGAAGACAAGAGAGATAAAGATACTGAAATTCCTATAGGTAACCTAAAATGGTGATGATAGCAACAGCGGAAATGCAGAAATACTTTGATGAGATAGAAAAAAAAGTAGCCCTCGCCTACAAGGAAGCAAGAAAAGCACGGGCAAAGGGGTTTGATCCTGAGCTTGATGTCGCACTGCCTCTGGCAAAGAATATGGCAGAAAGGGTAGAAGGGCTGATATCGACCGTCGCTCCTGAAGTTGAAAATTCAGGGCTATCTCAAAGGATCAAAGAGCTTGAGAAGCAGTTTGGTGACCTTGATTGGCGTGTTGCGATGACAATATCTCTTGAGGTAGCGCAGCAAAAGATATGCAAATTCAGTTCAATATTGAGAGCTATGGAAACAGGGATAAGGGTAGGCATAGCATATCTTACTCTTGGAATTGTCGCTTCTCCAATAGAAGGTTTTGTAGAATTAAAGCTGAAGAAAACAAGGGACGGCAAGGAATATTTTGCCTTGATGTACTCAGGCCCTATAAGATCTGCAGGGGGGACAGCCGCAGCAGTTTCAGTGATTGTCTCGGATTATGTCAGAAAGCAGATGGGTTATGCCCCATATGATCCAACCGATGATGAAGTAAACCGGCTGGTTACCGAGCTTTATGATTATCATGAGAGGATAAACAACCTTCAATATCTGCCAAGCGAAGAGGAGATAAGGATACTTATCAAAAATCTGCCTGTGCAGATAGATGGAGATCCCTCAGAAGAGATCGAGGTTTCCCAGTATAAGGACTTGCCCAGGATAGAGACAAA
The DNA here is from genome assembly GCA_035655475.1 of Candidatus Nanoarchaeia archaeon. Classification (GTDB taxonomy): domain Archaea; phylum Nanobdellota; class Nanobdellia; order Woesearchaeales; family JACPBV01; genus DASRUK01. The sequence continues at coordinate 3,681 of DASRUK010000138.1, read as the reverse complement.
TAGGATACGCTCAGGACCATGCCTGGTCATTGGAGAGGGAATTGCCCAGAAAGCCCCTAAGCTTTGGAAGAAGCTAGGAAAATGGGGAAAGGAATTTGGGCTTGATGAGTGGATGTTCATCGAGGAATTCATCAAAAAACAGAAGAAGATAAAGGCAAAAAGCGCTGTAACAGAAGATACTGCAAAAGTTACCCCCAATTATACTTATATAAATGATCTAGTCGCCGGAAGACCCGTGCTCACTCACCCATTAAGGCCAGGAGGCTTCAGGCTGAGGTATGGCCGTTCCAGAGCATCGGGGTATTCTTCAGCGACGATACATCCTGCACTCACCTACATCCTTAAAGGATACATCGCAGTGGGAACACAACTCAAGGTCGAGAGGCCCGGAAAGGCAGCATCTTTATCCTGCTGCGACAGCATCGAGGGCCCCATAGTCAAGTTGAACAATGGAGATGTCATGCGCATAGATACTATCCCTCAGGCAAAAAAGGTCCAGGACGAGATAAAGGAAATTCTATTTCTAGGTGACATATTGTTCAGTTACGGCGATTTTTTCAACAGAGCACACATCCTTCTTCCACCTGGCTACTGTGAGGAATGGTGGGCGCTTGAGCTTGAGAAGGCCATTGTCGATATGTTTGGCAATCTGGACATAGATAAATGTTCAGAGCTTGCAGAGATCAAATCAAGCGAGCTTTCAGCCATATTAAAGGATCCCATGAAGGTTCGTCCGACTGCAGCAGTTTCTCTTCAGTTGTCAAGAAAAATAAGCATCCCTCTGCATCCGGCATATACTTACCATTGGAATTTATTATCCGCTCAGCAGTTTAAGGATATGATGTCATGGCTGGGCTCGGCAAATATAACTCATGAGGGAGAAAATCTCATCAAGGTAATAATGCCTCATGATGAAAACAATAAGCGGTCTTTGGAATTGATAGGCCTTCCGCATAGGTTTGTAAACAACGAGTTCGTTGTCATAGAAAAAGACGACGCCTTGGCGGTCTATGACATCTTTTCTTTGGCGGAAAAAAAGCGGCTTGCAGAGATGGCGTGCCAGATGGATGATACTAAAAAACCCCTTGACATCATCAACCAAAATTCACCTATCCGGATAAGGGACAAGTCAGGATATTTTATCGGGGCAAGGATGGGCAGGCCCGAGAAAGCAAAGATGAGGAAGCTTGCAGGCTCGCCCCATGTACTGTTTCCTGTCGGAGATGAAGGAGGCAAGCTTCGATGCTTTCAGTCTGCGATGGAAAAAGGGAAGGTATCTGCCGAGTTTCCGCTTTACAAGTGCCCCAAGTGCAGCGCGATAAGCATCTTTAGCGTATGTGAAACATGTCAGGTTCCTTCAAAAAAAATGTTCTACTGCAAGGAGTGCGGTGTGCTGGAAAGCGCCGAATGCAAGCACGGCCCCGCCAAAACCTATGCAAAGCAGGATCTAGATATCAATTCCATCTTGGAAAAGCTAAAAGTGCATCTCAGGGAATCAAGTCTTCCTGACCTTATCAAAGGAGTGAGAGGAACGTCAAATAAGGATCACATCCCCGAGCATCTGGCAAAGGGGATTCTCAGGGCAAAACATGATGTTTATGTAAATAAAGACGGCACGACAAGGTACGATATGACTCAGCTTGCAATCACCCACTTCAAGCAAAAGGAGATAGGCACAAGCATAGAAAGGTTGCGAGAACTGGGTTATATAAAAGATATTCACGGCGCAGACCTTGTCGACCCAAATCAGGTACTTGAGTTAAAGTGTCAGGATGTAATCCTGCCGGCATGTGATGATTCACCAGATGAAGGCGCAGACAAGGTGCTCTTCAGGGTCGCCAATTTTATTGACGAGCTTTTGGTTAAATTCTATGGCTGCAAGCCTTTCTATAACCTGAAATCCCCCAAGGATATTGCAGGATCGCTTGTCATAGGTCTTGCCCCCCATACATCTGCTGCTATCACTGCAAGAATAATCGGTTTTTCAAAGACCATGGGGTTGTATGCTCATCCAATGTTTCATGCAGCGACAAGAAGGGATTGTGACGGTGACGAAGCTTCAGTCACTCTTCTTATGGATGTGCTCTTAAATTTCTCAAGGCAGTTTTTGCCAAATAACCGGGGAGCGACCCAGGATGCTCCGCTTGTTCTTACCTCGATGCTCATTCCCTCAGAGGTGGACGATATGGTATTTGATTTGGACATAGTATCCAGGTATCCTCTTGAATTTTACCAGGCATGCATGCAATATAAGCAGCCATGGGATGTAGAGATAGAGCAGCTGGGAAAAAGGCTCAACAAGGAAACGCAATACGAAGGCCTAGGATTTACCCATGACATAGAAGATATCAATGATGGGATCAAGTGCTCTGCATACAAGACCCTCCCTTCTATGGAAGATAAGCTTAAAGGCCAGATGGAGCTTGCAGAAAAGATTCGGGCAGTGGATACATCAGACGTGGCAAGACTTGTTATAGAAAAACACTTTATAAGAGATATTAGGGGAAACCTAAGAAAGTTTTCTCAACAGATATTTAGGTGCGTCAACTGCAATGAAAAATACAGACGGCCCCCTCTTGTGGGTAAATGCGTCAAGTGCGGGGGCAAATTGGTGTTTACTATCTCAGAAGGCTCGATTGTAAAGTATCTTGAGCCGGCGATAAGCCTCGCAGAGAAATACAATGTTCCACCCTACCTTAAGCAAAGCCTTGAGCTTGCCAAACGCAGGGTAGAGGGTATTTTTGGAAAAGACAAGGAAAAGCAGTCAGGCCTTGGTCAATGGTTCGGCTAGATTACCGCCTGGGCATGTGGGATGCCGTTAACCTTGAGGATACATTTCTCTTCGACAATTTTTGCGCTGACAAGAAGACCTACACTTTCTTTGCCCACGGCATTGACTATCGAAGCATTTTTTAATGCCTCAAGAACCTCATCTCTTCCCTTTTCCTCGCCAGCATAGAATTTTAATCTTAGGTCAAGAAATGCGTCCCCTTCCTCAAAGACCTTTCCGATAAGTTCATTATCGCAAAGTGCAACGAGCTTTCTCCCTTCATGCGCCCTGTGGATCTTAATTATCATATCTTTGCCTTGATAGGATGCTTTGCTCCGCAGGCATGGCATTTAAGGAAGGTGAACTTATCTTCTTTCTCTATCTTTGTATCAGGCTTAGCACATTCACTGCACAGGACAAATTCGATGGCATACTGCCTTACTTTGTCGTTTATCCTGCTTGCGCTTATTTTTGCCCCGATTATCACCGAGCCGTTTTTCTTGATATCGCCTGGAGTGGCAAGTTCCTTCAGGATATACTTTAGCAGGTGCTCGCTTGGCCTTCTTAACGTGTCAGCGACCTGCAGAAAATTGGTAAGTATGGTCTTGTTGCCTTGGATATGCCCCCTAATCTTTGGAATTTCAAATCTTTCCTTTTCAAACACAGATTTAGGCAGCTGTTCCCGTGCTTTTTTTAGCAGTTCTTTGTAATCCATACGTCTGGTGTCCTTCCGCAATATATAAAATTATCTTTTTAAACGCAGGTAACCAGGCACTGTTAACTCTTCGGCATACATGAAATCTCTATCAATTTCAGCAGCTTATTTCTTCCCAAGTCAAGTTTGATGCCTGCAGCCTCGGCAGGCGTCCTGCCTTTAAGTTCCATATTTGGATTGACAAAATTATGGATGG
>DASRUK010000137.1:0-2849 GCA_035655475.1 Candidatus Nanoarchaeia archaeon | reverse complement strand
CGATAATCGGTGGATGGCTTATGCTTCCTGCTGTTGCAGGCATAACTTTGATTTACGGTGTTCTTCGAAAGGAACTGGCATTGGAGCTCTTATTCATACTTGGCGGAAGCAGAATGCTGCTTGATTTCATGAGCCCGCTACAGATATTTATCTTTGCACTTGTCGTGTCAATATATATACCCTGCATAGGGACATTTGCTGTGCTCAAGCATGAGTTTGGACTTAAAAACAGCCTGCTTATCGCCTTCTTTACGATAGGCCTTGCTGTCGTTATAGGGGGACTTGTCGGAAGGTTGTTTATTTTCCTAAATATTCTCGCTTGAGTTTATCCTTGTGTCAACACACTTGTTGTCGATACATCTTATCGTTTTTTCATCAGGGGCTTCTATGCAGCTGTAAACGCATAAGTCGCAGCCTTCTTTTTTGTACGATGCCAGCCTATCTTGTGCATCGGTAATATCTGCAGCCTTGTTGTAGAAAACATAGCAATCAAAAGGGCAGCCAAAGTCTGATGTAAAGGTACAGTCCTCTGCGGTGTCGCAGTAATTGGCCTCAGATAGCCTGTCTTTTATCTCTTTTTCTAGGGTATCACAATCCTGGCTGCAGCCAGCAATTAATGAGAGCAGTAGAAAAATTAAGAGTGTTTTCATAGGGGTAGCAATAGTAAACGATGCTTATAAACCTATAGGAAAAGAGTATGTATTAAGCTAAGCAGGGGGACTCTACTGTCCTAAGGTCAAAACTCCATCCAATAACCATTATACAGCTCGTCGTAGGGGGTCGCCCCAGCCGGGGATACAGAGCCTTTGAGAAACAAATTAAGAGTTTTGAAGACAGTATAGCCCCCGCCAAGAGTTTAATACATACGGAAAAGAATTTTTACGATTAAACTCAGTTGCTACAGCTGTCAGTAGGTCTTTACCCTAGCTTTTGAGAGCCTTCTTTCGATGACTGCTGTTCCGACGATTGCCCAAAGTGTGGTAAACATGACCAGGAGCAGCACTATCTCAGCAAGATTAGGGATTTTTATGCCAGCCTCTATCGATAAGAATGCTACCAGTGTTGAGGTAAAACCGCTTGCTACAAGCGTGGTGAGCACAGGAACTGAATTCTTAAACCTGGGCTCAAAAAGAGAGAGGGCTTTTGCAGCGATGAACCTTGAGACGACCTCTGATACAACTATTATAAGAACAAAGACAATCACGCCACCTTTGACAGCCCCTTTGTCGAATATCACTCCAAGGAAGAAAAAGAAAAGCGTGCGCATGATAAATGTTATCTCTGAATTAATATTCCTGATCGTCAATATATCTGCTTTGACTGGAGCAAGTATCTTGCTATATTTTTTTAACTTGCCGACCATATATGAGTAATTGCCAAGAGCAAGGCTGAAGACGAGTGCAGCGATGGCTCCATTAAAACCGAAAAACTCCACGCCATCAAAAACGACGAAGGCCATACCCAGGGTAAAGACATAAGCGAGCTTGTTTCCGTGGATATATCTTAAAAAAATATAAGCCCAGACAAGGGCAAACGCAAGGCCCAGGATAAAAGAAACACCCAGTTCGTTGAACACCACTTTGAGGATCGATGATTTACCTTCTGTTGACATAAACATCAGCAAAATAGATATGGAGGTTATCAAAGTAATATCATTTATGACAGATTCTAAGATAAGCAATGTTTTTGTATTGCGGCCTATGCTTAGCCTTTCAACAAGATGAGTAATGGTTATGGTTGTTGTACCACTGCCTATGATTCCCAGGAATATACCATTTATCAACGGCCAGCCAAAGAAAAAATAAGTGACTCCTGCAACTACTGATATGGTGCTGAGCATGACCAGAATAGTAAAGACCAGGGCTTTTGGGGCATTTTTTGCAGCTTTTGCCATATTTAAAGCAAGCCCGCTGTCCAAAAGCACCACCACTAGTGCAAGCGATATCAAAAAAGATGCGTTTTCAACAAAGAATTCACCTGAGACTATACCTAACACCGGACCTAGGGCGATACCTATTAGCATAAGGAAGACCGACTCCGGAACCCTTGTTTTTTTAAAAAAGAAATTACCGATAAATCCGACAAGGATGACTACTCCTAATATAAGTATTCCCGTACCCATTATGACCCTTTTTTTCTTATGGAAAATAAAACAATGCCTGTAGTAAGGAAGAAAATGCCCAGTAAAATAAAGGAAACCGCCAAAAGTTGGGTCCAGGGGCCCTCAAAGAATTTCCAGAGGAACAATCCAAATGCTGCAAAAGCGATGGCTGTCCTTACATAAGCAAGCGTAGTCCTCTCGTTTGCAAGGCTTGTCCTTTCTCTTGAGCTATCCGCTGCCATCAAAAATCCCTGATTGTTGCCTTTTATATAATTATTGCTTTTTTAGACTTTGTCCGACAACTAGCCCCTGTCCGAGAAGTGCTCGGTCTGTCCTAAAAGTATAAAAGTATGCTTTCTTGCTAGATTACTAAAGACTAAGGGGATGAAGGAGCTAAAATGAAAGCATTTGAGAAATTGGTAAAGAAGGCTTCTAAGGCTGATTTAAAGAAGATGCTGAAAGCGATTGATGCTGAGATTAAGAAGAGATAGTTTGGATGGTGTCGTCTTTTCACTTTTTATACAACGGACAAGCCTTACAACTATCATTTATTTCAGGTGGTCTGGAAACTGCTTTCCGCAAGTAATTTGTTTTTCTGTTTTACCTCTGTAAGCTAAAAGTTTGTGGGCTAGGTCTCCCCACGTTAGTGGGGTAGATGAATGCCCACAATGTGCGTAAGCACATCAATAGCTACTTGTGTTTTCTCTAATATACTTGGCCACTTGCTCAGCAGATACATGCCCTGCTG
>DASRUK010000136.1:0-6165 GCA_035655475.1 Candidatus Nanoarchaeia archaeon | reverse complement strand
TTCAAGATAATTCCAGAAAGTATTAATTTGATCCTGAACATCTAATCCGCTATATGCAGCATTCCTTTGCAGTTCTGGCCGCAGAATTTCTGTAATCGAATCATTATCCAGGGGTGCAACCCTAAACTCTTCAAACCTTCTCCTAATAGGATCTGTAATAAAAGCACTTGATGAAACAACACAGAAATGGGAATGATATGCCTGGGTTAATGAAGAAATCCAATTATGAAGCCTAAACCTTTTTTCTATGCCCATTACCTCATCAATACCATCTATTATACAAGTATTGGATTCTGACCGAAGCCTTTTTTCAATAAAATCAGTGCCAAATTTACTTCCAACACTGCCATATTGACAAGCCCACCTAGTAAGGTTATCCGGGCTATCGATATCCAATGGGCCTAATTGAGTTGTATCTAAGTATAATACTGTTTTTCCTTCAGGTGTGCCAGTGTAGGCAATACTTCGAGCAGCATCTACAGCTAAAACTGATTTCCCAAAGCCTGATCCTCCTGTTAGACATACTAAAGGGGTGTTGCTAAGCACTTTGCGAAGACTAAGTTGTTCTCCAGTGCCGGAAATCACCTGTCTAGGGGTAAAAGAAATCCTTCTTTTTTCTAGCCAACTTTCCAAATATTCCTGTGTAGCACTATTAAACCTTCCGACGTCCCTATCTTTAAGTTTATGGCGCCACATTTATGCTTAAGAATCTTTGTCAGTTTAAAAAGGTTTTCTATAATTACTACTAAGGAGTAATTGAACGTCTGAGGAAGAATTTAAATACTTATCTAAAAAAATATACCAAATGGTTCAATTAATTAGACTTATAGGAAATAATAAAGTATTGAAGATTATCTCTTTTTTCTTCAGCAACCAGACCAGGGAATTTTCACAGACAGAACTTTTGGCCAAGATAAAGATAGCCAAAGCAACTATGATCAAATGCCTTAAGCTGATGCAAGAAGAAAAGATTATTTCAATGAAAAAGATTGGTGTTACTAACCTGTACAAGCTCAATAATGAAAATACTATCGTTAAACACCTAAAAATTCTATTCAGCTTATCAGAACTTGAGCCTATAAAAGAACTATCGGAAAAACATAATTCCAAAATTTATCTTTATGGCAGTGCAGCAAGAGGTGAGAATATTGAGTCAAGCGACATAGATATTCTTGTCATAGGAGCGCCTGATAAATCAAGCCTAATGAGTGATATAATCAATATTTCAAAAAAGTTGGACAAGGAGATCAGGGTGCAGGTTTCTTCAAATCAGGAATGGTCGCTGATGGCGAGAAAAGACCCTGCTTTTTATGAGAGAGTAGAAAAGGATAAGGTGTTATTATGAACATTGATGAGTGTATTGCCCGGGGATTTCTTCAAAGGATAGAGCCTGATGCCAGAATTGAAGAAAAAGAACTGAGGGAATCTGACTATGACTTTGGAAAGGCTGAGAAGGCTTTTGAGGATGAAGACTACAAATGGTCAATAATAAAAAGCTATTACTCTATGTTGCATGCTGCAAGAGCTGTCTTATTCAATCTGGGATTTCGGGAAAAAAGGCATTTTGCTGTCAGTGCAGTATTGGAAGACTTGAACAAGAAAGGAGTTATCGAGTCCAGAGCGGTCAATGACTTCAGCGCTGCTGTCTCAAGCAGAGAGGACGCAGATTATCACTATATCCATACGAGAGACGGCGCAAAGACAAGTTTATTAATAGCTGATGAATTCATCGAGAGGATGAAATCAATCTTAAAGCAAGATAAGATAGCATTATTTATCGGCAGGTTCCAGCCTTTTCATAAAGCCCATCTTTCCGATGTGAAACTTGCGCTAAAAGAATGCAGCAAGGTGATAATCGCCATTGGAAGCTCTCAGGAATCCGGCACCAAAGAAAATCCGTTTACATATGAAGAAAGGAGAGAAATGATAAAGGATACATTGGAAGCGCATAATGTCTCGAGTTATGACATCGTTCCTGTACCTGATATATTCAATGATGAGAAATGGGTCGAGCATGTAAGGAAGGTAGTGCCTGAGTTTGACATAGTCTATACAGGAAATGAGTTTACAGCAAAACTTTTTCTAGAGCGGAAGACTGAAGTCAGAAGGATACAGCTTATCCCTGATATCAATGCTACTGAGATACGGAAAAGGATAATATGCTCAAAGGATTGGGAAGAGCTGGTGCCAAAAGAGGTTTTTGATTATATTAGAAAGATAAATGGTGGAAGGCTAGACAGTTGATTTTTGGAAATTTATAAGTCAAAAAATCCTTTCTTTGGGCTTTCCTTCTGAAACTCTTCAAGGATCTTTTTCTGCTTTGAGCTAAGTTTTTTTGGAACTTCAATGCCTACCTCGACGAGTTCATCGCCTTTTCCATGGCCATGCAGGAATGGGATACCTAGATCCCTCATCTTAAAGACAGTGCCTGACTGGGTGCCTGAAGGCACTTTTAATTTTGCTTTGCCTTCCAAGGTAGGAACTTCAAGCTCTCCGCCTAGAGCTGCCAGTGTAAATGGAATATTTATCCTGAGATAGATATCGTCTCCTCTTCTTTCAAAGGTGTCATGCTCCTTTACGTGGATAACTATGTATAGGTCGCCTGATGGCGCTCCTCTTGCTCCGGGTTCTCCTTCACCGCCTACTCTAAGGTTTGTGCCCTCTTCTGAGCCTGCAGGAATCTTTAACCTTATCTTCTTTCTTTCATGAACGATGCCTGTGCCGTCGCATGTGGGACACTCAATTTTTATGAACTTTCCTGTGCCATGGCATTTTGGGCAGGTGGTAGTGGTTGAAAATAATCCGAAGGGTGTCCTTTGCGTCCTCCTGACAACTCCCTGGCCGCCGCATTCAGGGCAGTCGATTATGTCATCGGATGTCTTTGCACCTGTGCCTCCACAAGTCGGACAGGTTTCGTTTTTTGGAATGATTATCTCTTTTTCTACGCCAAAGGCAGCTTCTTCAAGTGTTATCTCCATATCATATCTAAGGTCAGAGCCTCTTTGCGCCCTTCTTCCCCTTCTTCCGCCAAACGAGCCTCCTCCGCCAAAGAATTTGTCGAATATATCGCCGAAGTCAAAAGATGCAAAATCAGAATCACCAAAGCCAAAGTCCGAGGAGTCAAAACCTCTAAAGCCGGATGCCTGTTTGTATGAGTCTGCATCGCCAAACTGGTCGTACTGCCTTCGTTTTTCGTCGTCGCCAAGAACCTGGGCTGCTTCGTTTATCTCCTTGAACTTGTCAGATGCATCTGCTTGTTTATTTATATCAGGATGAAATTGCCTTGCAAGCTTTTTGTAGGCTTTCTTTACATCTTCCTTTGTCGCGTTCTTGCCTACGCCTAGTGTCTTGTAGTAGTCTTTTGCCATGTTAGAGATTTTTTATCCTACTTTTCAAATCCTCAAGCTCTTTAATAACCTTTTCATTTTTTGACATGTCGCCACGTCGGTTAGCCACTGCAGAATATTCACCGACAGCCTCACCATGTATTCCCTTCACAAAATTTTTCATGCAGACCAAGGCATCAGGCAATGAATTTGGATGGCCCCCTAAAGGTATCAAGAAGAATTTTTTTCCCTTTAACTTGAGGTTGAAGAAGAAAGGGTTGCACCTATCCATAAAATTCTTCATCATCGCTGTGACATTAAAAAAATAACATGGCGAAGCAAGTATCACGAGGTCTGCCTCAACTAGCTTTTTTTCTATCTCTGGCATGTCATCTTTGATATAGCATGTACCAGTCTTTGGGCAGCAATCATCTCCTCCGCCGCAGAAGGTTATCTTCTTCTCTCTTAATCTGATAATGTCCGTATCTTCCAATAGATTGCTGAGTAAGAAATCTGTGTTTCCTTTTCTGTGGCTGCCGTTGATGGCTAAGATTTTCATAAATTGGTAAAGTTGTTATGGATGTCAAAACAACAAATAATGCCTTCGACGCCTTGCTCCGCAAGGCTCCGTGACATCCCGTAGGGAGCAACCCCTGTCACGGCTCGGCATTTGTTGTTTTGGTATTTGCTGAGGAAAAACACCACCAATGAAGATAGGTAAAAGCCAACAATGGCAAGACAAATCGGGGGACGGCCCTTACGGGGTGATTTGTAGGTTTCTCCGCAGAGAAACCATCGAAGCCATTATTGTTGGCAGCATCCTGTTTATTGGAGGTGTTTTTCTCCTGTGGCAAATCTAATAATAAAAAAAGGTAAAATCACTTGGATTTTCCTTTCTTTTTGCCTTCTTCTTTCTTATCGCCTTCTACTTCATAGTCTGCGTCGACAACGTTGTCATCTTTAGGTTTCTTGGACGGATCTTCTCCACCTTCTTCGTCACCTGGTGCGGGCCCTGCCTGCCCTTTTCCTTTCTTTGCTGCTTCTGCTGCTGCTTTCTGATACATCTCAGTCGACATCTTTTGGACAAGCTCATTGACCTCGTCCATCTTTTTCTTTATCGCGGCGCTGTCTTTCTTTTCAGGCTTCAACAGCTCCTCAAGCTCAAGGATCTTTCCTTTGACTGTCTCAAGCTCTTTTGAATCCACTTTGCCTTCAAAGTCCTTGAACAGCTTCTTTGTGGTGTAGACAAGCGAGTCAGCCTGATTTATCGCCTCTATCTCCTGCTGCCTCTTCTTGTCCTCTTCCGAGTGAGCCTCTGCATCCTTCTTCATCTTCTCAATCTCTTCACTGTTCAGCTTCTGGCTTGCGGTTATCTGGATCTTTTGCTCTTTTCCAGTACCTAAGTCCTTTGCGGAGACGTGAAGGATACCGTTTGCGTCGATATCGAAAGTGACCTCTACCTGAGGTATGCCTCTTGGCGCCGGAGGAATTCCGACAAGGTCGAATCTTCCAAGACTTTTGTTGTCCTGGGCCATTGGCCTTTCTCCCTGAAGGACGTTGATAGTCACCGCTGGCTGGTTGTCTGATGCTGTTGAAAATATCTGGCTCTTTTTTGTAGGGACTGTGGTGTTTCTTGGGATTAGCTCTGTTCTAACTCCTCCAAGAGTTTCTATACCCAGTGTCAAGGGCGTTACATCTAGCAGCAAGATGTCTTTTACTTCCCCTGCAAGTATACCTGCCTGGATGGCTGCTCCCTGAGCTACACATTCCATCGGGTCTACTCCCCTCTCCACTTTCTTTCCAGCATAGTCCTCGACAAATTTTCTTACGATAGGCATCCTTGTCGGGCCGCCAACCAAAATAACCCTGTCGATGTCTGATAGAGACAGCTTTGCATCCCTGATAGCCTGCTCTAGAGGGTGCTTGCATCTCCTGATTATGGGGCTGACCAGCTCTTCCAGCTTTGCCCTGTTTATCCTCATCTGCAAGTGTATGGGAGTCCCATCCTTTTCTGTAAGGAAAGGAAGGTTTATGTCTGTCTCTGTCACTGTGCTTAGCTCTATCTTTGCTTTCTCTGCTGATTCCCTAAGCCTTTGCATTGCTGTATCATTGTCGCTTAGATCGACATCGTTTTTTATCTTGAAGTCTTCGGCGATGTAGTTCATTATCGAGACATCCATGTCTGTTCCGCCAAGCTGGGTGTCTCCGCTTGTCGATTTGACCTCAAAGACTCCTTCGCCAAACTCCATTATCGTCACATCAAGCGTTCCACCGCCAAGGTCAAAGACAAGGATCTTATGGTCTTTGTCAGTCTTGTCAAGGCCGTATGCCATAGATGCTGCTGTGGGCTCGTTGACCAGCCTTACAACCTCAAGGCCTGCTATCTCTCCTGCATCCTTTGTCGCCTGCCTTTGGTCATCGTCAAAATAAGCTGGAACGGTGATCACTGCTTTTTTTATCGGCTCTCCGACGAATTCCTCAGCGTCTTTCTTTATCTTCTGCAGGATGAATGCTGAGATCTGCTGCGGCGTATATTCCTTGCTGTTGATATTGTACTTGAAGTTGCTGCCCATCTTTCTTTTTGCAGCGGTTATCGTCCCTTCAGGGTTTGACACTGCCTGCCTTCTTGCGGGCTCTCCGACAAGCACCTGGCCATCCTTTGTAAAAGCCACAACTGAAGGAAATGCTTTTCCGTACTGGGTCGTTCCTTCTGCGCTTGGTATAATAGTGGGTTTTCCTGCCTGGAGGACTGCTGCTGCGCTATTTGATGTTCCAAGGTCAATCCCGATTATTTTTTCTTTCTTTACCATTTTTTTCTCACCTATTTGCCTAGCTTATA
>DASRUK010000135.1:0-2715 GCA_035655475.1 Candidatus Nanoarchaeia archaeon | reverse complement strand
CACCAGTCTATAGCGGTCAAAGAGCGGTGACTGGTGGGGCGCAACCATGAACTTTTTATGCTTATCACTCATATTTCTATCAAAAGCTTAAGAAAAACCAGGAAGCAGACCTAAACCACTGAAATACCTCTTGGGCACTTTTCGTAAAGCGCTAGAGGTCATAAGCTTACCAAGGCGAATAGGTACGATCTAGCTTCTGGCAATTAATTCTAAACTAGCTTTAGCTATAAAAAACTTTTGAGGTGGTTCTTATGAAAACAAATCCAGTCAGGTACAGCTCTCAAGTTGGAGAGGTATGGGCTCACTTTATGTTTAAACTCAAGTATTGCCACAATATATTCGATAACTTCGGCTACCGGAATGCCTGCCACGGCTTATTCATTCAGGCGCTGAGGAAGTATGAGATAAGATGCAAAGATAACGAGATAGGCTTTGACAGCAATCATGTCCATAGTATGCTCGATCTAGGAATAAAAAGCAAGCCAGAAATCGCAAAGAAAATCAAGGGTTACATCGCAAGAAAATTCTTCAGGCTTTTTCCTGAGTTGAAGCTTCCAAGAGAACAAGGCGGCAAATTCTGGGATAGCGGCCTTTGGAGCCCTGCTTCCTACGGTGCAACACCAACAAGTTTAGCTTTCACCGTGAATTATATCAAGACACAAAAATATGGCTCTGCAAGAGATCATGCTAAACAATATCGATTAACTTTATTCTGCGACTGAAAAAATGAGCACTTGCCATACCACCAGTCTATAGCGGTCAAAGAGCGATGACTGGTGGTTCTTGATTCTATTTTTGTCCGGGCGTAAACGTGGGATTGGGTTTTTGCGGCTTTGAGCAGTAAGCAGTGTATACCAGAGTCTCCAAAGCATCAGCTGGCCTTACCTGGAATAAGGAAGATATATCTACTCGCTTTTGATGCGGTTGGCGGGCCATCTCTCTTGTGAGTTTTCCAGGCTTATAGTTCTTTGCTTGAGGAGTTATCACCTTCTTATCATTATCAGATACCTTTTAATATTCTTCATAATCCTTGAAGGCTATGTGCGGTATTGTTGGAATTTTCAATCGTAAAGACGCTGGCAAGCTAGTAGTTGATGCTCTAGAGGTTATCAAATACAGAGGCAAAGACGGATTTGGAGCCTGCACGGATAATGAATGCAATTATTCGAAAACACTAACTGGTTTAAAAGTCAAGGCTTCTGCCAGTGCAATAGGGCATGCACTTCATTCTGTTGTAAGTTTGGCCAAACAACCATTTGTTGGAAAAGGCAAGTTTATCGTTAATTGCGAAATATATAATTGGAAAGAACTTAATGAAAAGTATCGGTTTAACGCTAGTAACGATGCTGAGGCCTTGTTCAAGCTAATCGAGAGAAATGGTGTGGAGAATGCCATCAAGGAGCTAGATGGAGTCTATGCATTTGCTTATTGGACAGGCAATGAACTATGTTTAGCAAGAGATATACTTGGAGAAAAGCCAGTATGGTACAGCCATAAAGATGGATTTGCGTTTGCCTCTGAGAAGAAGGCATTGGCTAAGTTAGGATATATGGATGCAGTCGAGCTAAATCCTAGGCAGATATTGAAATATGATATATCCGGCGATAAGGTTTCATTTGTTCAGAGAGAATTCTTTTCGATTACCCCTGAAGATAAACGATCTAAGGAGAGAATAAAGGTTGACCTGAAAGAAAAAATAATCAGAGCAATCTCGAAAAGGATTCCTGACAAGAAGTTTGGGCTTTTGCTGTCAGGCGGGGTTGATTCTGCACTGATCGCATACTTGTTAAAGCAGATGGGGCATAAGTTCACTTGCTATGTTGCTGTTTTAGATGAGCCGGGGATGAGTGAACCCGAGGATCTGTATTATGCCCAGAAGATTGCCAAAGAGCTTAGGCTCAAATTGAAGGTCATCAAGATCAAGCTCAAGGACGCCCAAAAATATCTGAAACAGATCGTTCCCTTAATCGAGGATTCCAATGTGGTCAAAGCAGGGGTTGGCCTGACTTTTTTTGCAGCTTGCAAGCAAGCGCAGAAGGATAGGATCAAGATTATCTTTTCAGGGCTTGGCTCTGAGGAGATATTTGGCGGATATCAGAGACATAAAAACTCGCTTGATATCAATAAAGAGTGCCTGTCTGGATTGTTGAAGATATATGAAAGGGATCTTTATAGAGATGATGTAGTTACGATGTATCATAATATAGAGCTGAGACTTCCATTCCTGGATACCTCGCTTGTAGATTTTGCGCTTAAGATACCTGCAAAACATAAGATCGTCGGCGAACATGGAAAGTATATCCTGAGAGAGCTTGCTTCTGATATGGGGCTTTCTTCTGAATTTGCTTGGCGCAAGAAAAGAGCAGCACAGTATGGCAGCAAGTTTGACAGAGCGATAGAGAAGCTTGCACATATCAATGGATTTAAGTATAAGTCGGAATATTTGCGGCAGTTCTATCCAGGGCATAATTTAAGGCTTGGAGCTTTGATATCCTCAGGCAAAGACAGCCTTTATGCAACCTATGTCATGCTTAGACAGAATTATTCTGCCGATTGCTTCATAACCTTGGTCAGCAAGAATCCAGACTCTTTCATGTTCCATACGCCTAATATCCATATGGTCAAGCTGCAATCTGAGTGTGCGGGGATTCCATTAATAGAGCAAGAGACTCTGGGTGAAAAAGAAAAAGAGCTCAGGGACCTGGAGACAGCTAT
>DASRUK010000134.1:0-7733 GCA_035655475.1 Candidatus Nanoarchaeia archaeon | reverse complement strand
GCTCGCATTTCTGATTTTGGCAGAAGACATCTAATTTCCTTCTTTTCTTTGGCATGATATCACCTTTATTATTGACGAACAATAATATATATTTTTAGAATTAGCTTATATTTATATCTTTCGTTTCAGTAGTCATACTCTTAAATTGAATTTTTGTTTATTACCACTATTTAATGACAAAATTTATAAACAAAGATTCAATTTCCTATCTATCATGACAGATGTTGAGCAAGAGTGGACAAGGTTTATGGACAGCCTTCCTAATTTTAAGCAGAGGATATTAAAATGTGCCGAGCTACTGCCTAATGCTGAGATGGGACAACCCTATGTCAGGAAAATGATCGACAGTGTCATGCCTGACATACATCAAGGTTTTTCGTCTGAAGAGACCTTATTGGTATCCTCGATATTAATGTATTCAGGAAATGATTCGTTTGTCTCTTTGGCGGACTTGTTGATACAATTTGAGACTTTACCTCAGCTGCCCACTCGTACAAATGAGCCTGTCAAGGATATTGAAAGCCTTCTTTCATATTGCGAGTCACTTGGCATTGAAGAAGCTTTAAGGAAGGCTCAGCATCTTTATGATAAGGCACAAAATGCATATGGGTCATCTCTGGGTATTTTGGAAAAGGTAAGCATATGCGCTGAAAGAAACTCTGTTGAGAAAAAAGTATGTCAAAAATCGTCTGAAATGTTGATCAGTTACCTTCAATTCCATCGAGAAATTATACTTCTTATGAACTCAGCGGCAGAGACAGCGATAGGATATGCAAATAGCACAGATCAAAGCATTCCTGCCGACCAATATCAAGAAATTAGGGGAAGTATACTGGCCTTGCTACAATCAGCTATTAACTCTGAACTGATTATCCGATCCAGCAGCGGACTGAATCCTCGTCTTTATGATGCTGTAACTCGCTCACCCCTCTATAAGGGGTTGGTCGACCAAGTGACCCAAATGCACAAGAAAACAGTGGACCTGCAAAAGACCCTGGATAAAAGCCTGCCTCCTAATACTGAAGCAGGAGAAACGGCTAACTTTGCCAGAACTTATGGTGACCCTCTCCAAATGAAGCCAGCAGGGAATTGTCTTGACCTAATCCAACGAATTATCGATCATCTAAATCAATAAGATAATTTTAAATACCCAAAAACCTTACGCTATCTTGCAAATTAAAGGGGGGTGATTGCTATGCCGGCAGATGGTTTTTTCTTTTCGTATAGGGGAAAGGACAAGAGTAATCCGCTTGTGAACTCAGACAAACTTGATGAGGCAGAGCGCTTTAGGAAAGCCTTGAGCCAGATAAAATATGGCCTTGAGAGAGAGGAAAGGATTGAAGACTTTGAAGACAGGGAAGAAGACCTTAGTTATGCAAGCAGCGAAGCTTAAAGCACAAGCTTGCTGTGCTATTTCTTATCATCTTAAAGAGTAAAAAAGTGGCCACGTTGATTGCCCCCCAGCCTTTTTGCCCTTCAGCAAAAAGCCTGGGGAAAAGGTGGAATTTAGCTTCGCTAAATTCAAGGCTTTTTTTGCTGTTGCTGTTGATGCACGAAGATAATTCTTTTTGCCCTTCCCTTCTTTTACTTAATTGCTCTTCGAGCTTTAAGTGGGAAAATTTTTCTTCCGTCATAACTCTTCGCAACTTTGTTGCTTGGTCAACCCCCACTCCGCAAACATAATAATCACTTATTCTAAGATTAATAATGCATTTAAACTGTTGATACAATGGAATCTATTGCTCGAATCATTGTTGGAGAAGCAGCTTTGTGTGCTGCAAGTGTAACAGACGCTGGTTTGAAACAAGTAGCTAAAGAACACCTGAATGAAGCGAAACAATGGGCTGATTATTTAGCACAACAAAAACAGATATATCAATAAAATATTCTAGACGTTTTACTTTTACCCCTTAATCCTTTAACGTGATATATCACTTCGCTCTGAGACTAAATGGCGATTGCGAAAACTTTTCTGTCGAAATCCGCACGTTTAGTGAGTTTAACGAGCCGTCAGAGGCATCAAAAATCACTTCTTTATCTCTATCTTAAGGCTTTCCAAAGCGATGCCTTGATACTGCCTTTTGCTTATCTCCTTGTCTTCAGAAATAATGTCAATGCTAAATCCTGCATCTTTTATTATCTTTAGATATTCATCCCTAAGCATCGCCCCCCCGACACAGCCAGCTACCAATCCCTCATCTTCCCTGTCTTTCTTAGACAGCTCTTTTAGCAGCACAATATCGGAAACAAGCATCTTTCCTCCTTTCTTTAGAACCCTGTAAGCTTCCTTGAACACCCTTGACTTATCCGGAGCAAGGTTTATCACGCAGTTGCTTATGATGACATCTATGGAATTATCTTCAACCGGAAGCTCTTCTATGTCTGCGTGCCTGAACTCAACATTTGCATAGCCATACTTCCTGGCATTCTCCCTTGCTTTTGCAAGCATCTTCTCTGTCATATCTACACCGATAACTTTTCCTGTCTTGCCGACCTTCTTTGCAGCAAGAAAGCAGTCAAATCCTGCACCACTTCCAAGGTCAAGAACGGTCATCCCTTCTTTTATCTCACCTAAAGCAGTTGGATTCCCGCAGCCAAGCCCCATATTAGCTGAAGGCACTGCCTTAATATCCTCATCAGAATATCCTATGCTTTTTGCTATCTGTTCGTTGTCCATCGAATTGCATCCGCAAGAGCAGCCGCAGCCTGTGTCTGCAATCTTACCATATCTTTGTTTGACGATTTTCTTTACATCCGTTTGTCTACTGTTTTTCATGCAAACCCCCTGATAAGAAAATATATTCCTGCCAAGATTATCAATATTGCAACTACCCTTCTTGTCCATTTCTCAAAAGACTGCAATTTATTTAATACCTTGCCCAGCTTTGAAACGCTATGCACCAATACAAATGAAAAAATTATGACTGGAAGACCAGTCGCAAGTGCAAATACAGAAGGTATTATTATCCCATCGCCTGCCCTAAGAGCAAGAGGGATAAGCATCCCAAAGAACAGCACTGCGCTAAACGGGCAGAATGCAAGAGCAAAGACAACCCCCAGGACAAAGCTGCCAAACAACCCCTTTCCGGCTATCTTCTCCTTAATTCTTTCCAGTTTTTGCCCACCGCCAAACCTCAGGGGGATAACATCCAGCATAAGTATGCCCACAATGATAAGCAATGGTGCAAGCAGTTTCTCCCCATATCTTTGCAGGAATAATGCGATCGCTTGTGTGCTCAACCCAAACCAGACTATAAGAGAAGCAATCAAGACATAAGTGATCATCCTTCCAAAGGTATACAAGAATCCTACCAGCAACGTATGCCTGCTGTTATTTATCCTCTTAGAAGCATATGCGATAGCAGTGATGTTTGATGCCAAAGGGCAAGGGCTAATCGCAGTCATAAGCCCAATAAAAAATGCAGCCACGATAGGGATACTGCTTGCCCCCATCGTCTCCATAAAAGAGAGTAAGCTCATCCTATTGCAAAACCTCTGCTTAATTTTTGCTCGATTGTTTCCTTCAGATAGTCCATATAGTCCTTTTTATTATTTATCTTATACCATACGTTGGTATTCTGCTCAGCATGAAATCCCTGTTTATCATATACCCCTATCCAAAGTGAAGAGCCTGTAACGCCATATTTGGATGCCAGTTCCTTATTCTCCAGGAGATCATAATTAATATGTGCAAAGGCAACCTTTCCAGTCTTTAACTCGTCAGCAAAATAGGCGTTGACAGTCTCTTCTGCCAATTTGCCGACCGCAATGCAGGAGCTGCATTGATTGGTTCCATGAAAATGATAGACTTCTACCTTCTCCACAGGACTTGCCGCAGCTACATTGGAAGTAGTAACACTGATATGACTGTCTTCTTTCACCGTTGCACATGCGCTCAAAACAACACAGAGCAAAATAATAATTATCGCTTTCATCCTATCACCAAAAGGGCATTCAACACATACCCCATGATTACTATCCCGACCAAGGTAATTGCCATGAATAGGGCAAGAAGCTGCCACTTCATCACCTTTCTTAGTATCAACAGTTCAGGAAGTGATATTGTGACGATCGACGTCATAAAAGCAAGCGCTGTACCTATAGGCACCCCTTTACCGACAAGGGCTTCCATGATAGGTATCACTCCGACTGAATTTGCATAAAGCGGTGCTCCAAGTAGTGCTGCAAAAGGGACAGTCCACCATGATTTCGATGATAGATATCGCTCAACAAAGCTTACAGGAACAAAACCATGGATCAATGCACCGACACCTACCCCTAAGACTACATAGGGGAAGATCCGCTTAGTTAGGTGCCATCCATCTTTCCAGAAATAAGACGCAAGCTCCTTTACAGTTGGTCTGCTTCCGCCATTTTCCGTCTGCTGTCTGGTCTTGATTTTCAATAATTCCTGCCTGACATATTTGTCAACCTTAAGCCGTTGTATAAGCATACCCCCTGCTATAGCTACTGTAATTCCAAGGATATTATAGATAAGCGTCGCCTTTATCCCAAACATCGCTGGAAAAAGATAAAGGGATGCCTCATTGATAAGAGGAGAGCTTATTAGGAATGCAAAGGTTACACCTAAAGGTATTCCTGCTCCGACAAAGCCTATAAATAACGGTATCGAAGAGCATGAGCAAAAAGGAGTGATCATTCCAAGGAGCGCTGCAAAAAGATAATCTAGACCAAACCACCTGCGTTTTGCAAGTATGTCCCTGATTTTGTTTGTAGGGAAAAAATACCTGATTACAGCCATAAGATAATTGATGAGTATAAGAAGGATGCCTATCTTTATTGTGTCATAGATAAAAAAGTTGGCAGCACTCCCTAAATAGGATTCTTTTCCCAGGCTTAGCCATTGATAGCTCGCCTTATCTGCAAGCCATTGTACAGGGTAGAATATATCCATTTAGAGCCACTTCTTTATTTCTTGGACATCCGCAATCCTGCCGTAGCATTTCAGTTTGCCGTCGATGATGAGAGCAGGTGTTGACATCACTCCATACTCTATTATCTTGCCGATATCTGTAACTTTGATGATATCTGCTTTAACTTTAGCTTTCTCTACTGCTGTACGTGTATTTTGCTCAAGTCTTTTACAGTTAGGGCATCCTGAGCCTAATATCTCAATTTTCATGATATCATTCCAAATTTCTGTTTATTATTTTTCATTATCTTCACCAGATGAAGCATAACCGGCACTTCCACCAAAACCCCAACGACTGTAGCCAAAGTAGCTCCCGAATTCATCCCAAAAAGTATCAATGCAACAGCGACAGACAGCTCGAAGAAGTTGCTTGCTCCGATAAAGGATGAAGGCGCAGCTTCGCTATAGGGTATCTTAAGCTTTTTTGCACCAAAATATCCGATATAGAATATAATATAAGTCTGCAATACTAGTGGAATAGCTATCAATAAGATATGCAAAGGATAATGGATTATCTTATCACCCTGAAAGATAAAAAGCAGTATCAATGTTACAAGTAAGCCAGCAGGTGTTATCCATTCGATGCTTTTGATGAACCTTTCATTAAACCATTGCTCCCCTCTCTTTCTGATAAGGCAAAATCGTGTAAGCCCGGCAAATGCCAACGGTATGGCGACGTAGAACAGGACCGAGAAAAAAATTGTGCCAAAAGGGACTGGAAAATCGGTCGTAACTCCAAGAAGGAGTTTACCCAAAGGAGCAAACAACACAAGTATTACTAAGTCATTGATTGCAACCTGTATCAAAGCATAATTGATGTTTGACCCTGCAAGATATGTCCAGACAAGTACCATCGCTGTACAGGGAGCAAGCCCTAGTAATATCATTCCTGCAATATACTCTGTTTGGATGTTAGCAGGTATAAAACCCGCAAATATAAATCTCATAAAAAGCCATGCGATGAAAGCCATAGTGAAAGGTTTGATCGCCCAGTTTATGGTTAAGGTCAACCACAGAGGCTTGTGATTATTTTTTACTTTTGCTATCTCTTTAAAGCTTATTTTTAGCATTATCGGATACATCATCAGCAATAGGACTATAGCCACCGGAATTGAGACATTTGCCACTTCCACACCGCCCAAAATCCCGGATACGGCTGGAAAAAAGTATCCGATGGCTGTTCCAAGTATTATGCAGATTGCTACCCATATAGACAGATATTTGCTGAAAAAATCCAGTTTTCTCTCCTCCATCATCTCACCGCCTTAAAGATCGAGTAGATCCGTTTATCCTTGATGCTGTAAAACATCCACTTGCCTTGTCTTCTAGATTTAAGGATGCCCCATTTCTCCAGCTTGCCCAATTGTGTGGAAACAGTCGATTGGGTCCTTTTGACATGAGGGAATATTTCACACACGCATTTTTCTCCGTCAAGGAGGAGGGAGACTATAGAAAGTCTGGTCTTGTCCGACAATGCCTTGAATAGTGTTAATCTATCCATAAAAACATATTGATAGCCATCAATATATAAATTTTGCCATCTAGATTAGGTTGGCCTGCAGACATTGTAGCCTCCAATCGAAAGATTAATAAGAAAGGAATAATTAATACGCCCCATGGTAAAGGGAACACAAACCGAAAAAAACCTGCTTAAAGCTTTCGCAGGAGAGAGCCAGGCAAGGAACAGATACACATTTTTTTCTTCCATTGCAAAAAAAGAAGGGTATGAACAGATAGCGGCGATATTTCAGGAGACAGCTGACAACGAGAAAGAGCATGCTGAGATATTTTTCAAGCATCTTGTGGGAGGAGCCCTTGAGATAAACGCTTCGTTTCCTGCCGGGATGATCGGAAAGACGAAAGACAACCTTCTTGCTGCTGCCAACGGCGAGAAGGAGGAATGGTCAAAGCTCTATCCAAGTTTTGAGAAGGTTGCGGGGGAGGAAGGATTTCCTGCTGTTGCTGCGTCTTTTAAGGAGATAGCTGAAGTCGAAGAGCATCATGAGCAAAGGTATAGGCAGTTGCTTACTAATATCGAACAGAACAAGGTCTTTTCCAAGGGTTCCCAAGTAAAATGGAAATGCAGGAACTGCGGATATGTGCACGAAGGAAAAGATGCACCATTGGTTTGCCCTGCCTGCAAGCATCCTCAGGCTTATTATGAGCTCTTGGCTGATAATTTTTAACGTATCTCTTTTTCTCTATAAATATTTAGTATCAACCTTGTCCTTGTGTCTTCCACTGCTTGTTCGTGCTGTAGTTTCTTAACGAAAGTGTCAAGCTGCCTTGTGGTGTGAAACCTTGCGATTATCTCGGCGTCATAGTCACCAGTAGTATCTATTACCATAAACACATTAGGGTCTGCTGACAGCTTTTTTGCAAGGTCATAGAATCCACCTTTTTTTATCTTTATGTCTATCAGAACTTCTATTAGATAACCTAATTTTTCATAGTCAACCTGTACTGTCTTTTTTAGCAGGATACCTAGTTTCTTTAGCCTCTTGAGGCGGTTGTTTACTGTGCCAAGGGCGATGCTGCATTTAAGTGCTATCTCCCTGTTTGTCGCATCTGCGTCATAGAGGAGGATGTTTATTATCTTCTTGTCAGTTTCGTCGATTTCTTTGTTCATTTTTCCTTCCATTCCTTATTGGGCGCTGAACTAATTAATAAATTTTATGGATTTTTTGGTGATTTGTTCAGGTAGAGATGGAAAAGGTATTTGACCTCCACCCCAACCCTGAAGGGTGGGGATTCCGTCGAATTATTGGCATGATGAGTCTCTTGCTTCTCTAGATATTCT
>DASRUK010000133.1:0-10886 GCA_035655475.1 Candidatus Nanoarchaeia archaeon | reverse complement strand
TCTAGAGAAGCAAGAGACTCATCATGCCAATAATTCGACGGAATCCCCACCCTTCAGGGTTGGGGTGGAGGTCAATTTTTTCTTGTTCCTTGTATCGACCTGCCCATTGACTTTGACAGCACCAGATCTTATCAAAACCTTAGCCTGGCCTCCAGTTGCAGCAAAGCCTTTCATCTTTATGAACGCATTCAACTCGATATATTCAGCCATGCTAGTCTTAACTTTTTGCTCCTTATTTAAACCCTTGCAATATATTCAAAGTGCATAATAACTTGGAAATCAGATCTTTGGCTGATTTAATAAATAACTGCAATAAGTTATTATACCTCCATTAATCCATCCCTTCATGCAAGAACTCTTTGATATAGTCGATGACTACAACAACATAATAGGCACTGCAACAAGAAAAGAAGCCCACGAAAAAGGTTTTCTCCACAAAAGTGGGATATTCTTTATTTTCAATAAAAAAGGCCAGCTTTTTATGAATAGGCGTTCTTTGAAAAAAGAATTTGAGCCAGGTGTATTTAGCCTTGTTCTTGGCGGCCATGTAATAAAAGGCGACTCTTATGAACAAACAGTGATCAGAGAGGCAAAAGAAGAAGCAGGCATTACCTCAAAGCCCCACTACCTCGCAAACTTCAAGAGCAGATTCAAGGAAAAAGACAAGGAAAATGCTGCGCTCTATTACTTCATCATCGACCATGAACCGATATTGGATAAGACCGAGATAGAAAGTGGCAGGTTCATTGATATTGATGAGATACAGCGTATGGTCAAAATAGGACATTTTATCAGGGAAACACAAGTTATCTATCCATTACTTCTAGAAAACAAAGAAAAAATACTCAAGGCCCTAGCCAAACATCCTTAAGTAATCATCACCTTCAGCGTTCTCATCTTTCTTGACCTTCTCAATCGCTTTGGAAAAATCCTCTCTTATAATGCTTGTCCTGTTATTCCTGATAGCAAAATATCCCGCTTCAGTGCAGACAGCCCTTATCTCTGCGCCGGAGAACTCTTCCATGGAATCTACCAGCGTATTGAAATTTATACCTTTTTCAAGAGTCATATTTTTTGAGTGTATCTTTAGTATCTGCAGTTTTGCTTCCTTTTCAGGAATCCCTACATTAATCAGCCTGTCAAGCCTTCCTGGTCGGATTATCGCAGGGTCAAGTATGTCTTTCCTGTTTGTTGCTCCAATCACCTTAACATTATCCAGCGGGTCAAATCCGTCAAGCTCAGCAAGGAGTTGCATGAATGTCCTGTTTACCTCTCGCTCACCTGATGTGCCTATCTCTACCCTTTTTGCGGCAAGTGAATCAAGTTCATCGATAAATACAATGGCTGGTGCTTTGTGCCTTGCCATCTCAAATATCTCTTTTACAAGCTTTGCACCTTCGCCGATGAATTTCTGGACAAGTTCAGATGCGACAATCTCTATGAATGTGCTGTCAGTTGCAGCAGCAACTCCCTTTGCAAGAAGTGTCTTTCCAGTGCCAGGCGGACCATAAAGCAGGATCCCCTTTGGAGGCTTTATCCCTACCTTCTTGAACAGCTCTGGCTTTTTTAGTGGCAGCTCAACAACTTCCTTTATCTCATTTATTTGCTTGTCAAGCCCGCCTATCTCCTTCCAGCTTACAGTCGGTTTTTCGACGATTACGAATTTCTCGACATTGAACCTACGGGCAATCGGTATTTTTTTGATTATGACCAGGTTTTTCTGCTCAGCAAGCACCATATCCCCCGGCCTAATCTTATCGCATGTATCAGATATGCAAACACTAAACTGGTTTCCATTTGGGATCGAGATTATTGCTGTTTCATCTTCCAGCTCCCTTACCTCGCACACCATAAGTGGAGGAAGCTTGAACTTCTCGACTTCTTTTTGGAGTTTTGTGATAGTCTCTTTGAGTATCTTGTTATCCTCCTCAAGCTGTGAAGAGTTAGTGGTGTATCGATATATCACGCTGTCTAAGATATTCCTGCTGCTGTCTGATGGAGGCATACTTGAAGAAACTTATGTAGAATTTAAAAACCTTTGGTTTGATGGTGTTTTATTGTTTACTATCAATGCCAATTCTTGGTTGGAATAGATTGGTAAATCATCAATTTTTCCCTTCTCAACTCAAGAAACAGGTTTTTAAGGAATAATACTATTAATGGAATGGTTATCAATTGAGGGATCCATTCAAAAATCTTGCTCAGAATATCTTTTGTGATAGGAGTAGACAAGCCGATAAAGGTTTTTATAACTACATCTCCGATTATCTTAAAAGGCAGGGCAAGGATACTTACAAATAAGGCAAAGCAGATCAAATATCCAAACACCTTCCACCAGTTTCCCTTTATGATCTCGCGGCTTTCTTTTAATGATCCAATCACGCCTTTGTTTGTTCCAATAAGTACAAAATAGCTGAAGCTCCAATAGATGCTAAATATTATTCCCGGGATTACCAGTAAAAAAAGCAATCCAGACACAAAGAAGCCCAAAACCAGAGATAGCCATATGCACTTTAAGAGGTATCTCCTTCCTCCATATAATGCCTCTATAAAACTCTTCCTTCTGTAAACACAAAAATAGATAATCGAGGCAACGGCAAATGTTCTAGAGACAAAATTCAAGATTAACATAGTCATATTAGGTATAAGAAACTTTGGCTCAAAGATGGTCGAGCCTAACTTGAATATGTCTGCTCCAGAAGCATAATATTCAAGTCCAAGAGGTATTGCAACGAGATATCTTAGCAAATCAGGGATTATGATGAAGAGAGCTGTTATTGCCAAATAGGCTTTCAAGCCTCCTTTATACTCTGCCCATGAGATTCTTAACCTGTCATTAAAGGCCATATTATGCACTATTAGAGATGATATTTAAATAATTTAGGGTATTCTAAGTAACTTTTCGTCAATATAAATTACTGGTTTCTTAATAAGGCAATCTATATGCAGTGGCACATCAACCTTGCCCCCAAAGCCCGAGTTGTTTCCAAGCGCAATATGGCATGTTCCTATCACTTTCTCATCCTCAAGCATGTTGCCTGTGATCTTTGCACTGTCATTCATCCCTATTCCAAACTCAGCGATATTCTTAGCTTTGTTGCCTGCATCATTGAGCTGTTTCATCAACACCTTTGCAGCCTTCCCCCCAGCGATCTTCAAGACAGACCCTTTTTGCACAAACACCTTTACAGGTCTATCGACCATTCCCATGCTGCCTATTGAACCATCTATGATGAAAACTCCAGAAGCGCTGCCTTCAACAGGCGCTATAAACGATTCCCCATCAGGCAGGTTTCCATATCTTCCTTTCCTGGTAAATATCCCGCTTTCTCGTCCATACGCTCTGCGTCCTTTAATGCTGAATAGAAGATCAGTCCCTGCAGGAGTCACTATTCTGACAATCTTTCCTTTGTCAAGGACATCACTTATCTCAGCTATCCTTTTGTGCATAAGCCTATAGTCAACGCTGAGTGTTCTCTTAAGCATATCCTCAGTAGCATCAGGAAGGCTTGCAACCCTGGCACCCTTCCTGCAGGCGTTTTTTCTAGCATTTGTATGCGTCAACGATTTTGTTGTAAGAAGTATCAGCACATCATGCTTTTGCATCTGCTTGGCGACAGCAGAAGGCGGCTCTTCTCCATTTACCTTGCCGACAGGAATCTCCATTAGATCAATGCAAGGGCTAAAGTCCTTGCCAGCTGCAAGAAAAAGCCTGCCTAGTTTTCTCTTTCTTCTGTCTATTACGACAAGCACTCTCTCGTTCTTCTTGACAGCGAGATTAACCCTGTATACTTCTCTAAGGTTAGACAACAAACTTTCCTTTCCTGTGTATCCAGTGCTTTTTGCCATCCTTTGCAACCCCATAGATATCAAGCTGTTGTCTAGGAGAATCTATTACGATGTCTGTATGGTAGTAAGTTGCCCTATCAGCCTCAAACCCCGAGCCAAGCGCAAGATGTATCATGTTTGCAATCTTCTCATTTACGATAAGGTAGTTGCATAGCTCTGCCTGAGGGTTTGTATTGATAGCAAACTCCCCGATATTGTTAAAGTTTCTCTTGTTGACTTCCAGCACCTGTTTAGGTAGTGACTTGTTTTTCTCCTGCATCTTAAGTTTCTTCCAAGCCTCATCTTTCTTCTGTTTAAACTTCTCTAATATCTTCTGAGGCCCGGAAACTGCTTTATATGAATTCCCAAAACAGCTTACGACCATAGGCTCTTTTCCAGAAAGCACATAGCTTTGGTCAAGGCTTATCACCACATCGCCGATAAACTGCCCTTTTACATATTCAGGGGTCACGAATGCTTCTCCACCAGGGATGTTTGCCATAGTCCCTGCTTTTATCCCTGTCTCTTTGTAATACCAGGGGTTTATCAGATTCCTTGTCTCAACATCAGAGCCCCTAAACTTTCTTCTCTTATTTTTGTTGACGAGCCCTATCTCAAGTTTTGTCTGGTATTTGCCTATCTTCTTTCCCTCGACAATTATCTTTTCACATTTATTGGTGATATCTATTATCTTGTCATCTCTTCTCTTCATCGCAAGCCAGTCAATATTGCTCGTCTTGATGAATATATCTATAGGCAGCGTCTCGGTAAATCCTATCCTTGTCATAGGAGCCCTTGGGTCAAGTGCAGTCTGAGGATAGTAATCCAGCTTATAGATCATCTGCCCAGGGCTAAGCCATCTCGTCTTTTTGTTCTTCGAAGGATATCCTATATATTCTCCAAAATAATGCCTTCCGGCGTATCCTTTCCCATGTATGGAAAAAGAGGCGCTTGAAACGACCTTTATCCTATCAAGCCGCAAGGCCTTTGATAATACCTTATATTTTTTGAAAATTGCTTCATCTACATCCTTGCAGAGCTCGCAGCCAAGAAGCGTGGACTTAAGGTCCGCTATCCTCTCAGGTTCATCCATCTGTGATCTGCGAGAGGTATAAGCTCCCATTCCAGTCACCTGGTTTTTAACAGCTTCCATCATGGCATAGCTTATCTGGAAAGAATCAAGATAGTCCTCGATAGGAAGTCCAAGGTCTTCTTTCTTCCTAAGGATGTCAAATCCGATGCTTATCTTCTCATTTTTCTTAAGGTTATAGACCTGTTTGCATATGACCTTTGCGGTCTGTACCAGATCCTTTTTGCGATACTCATTCATCCAATCAGTCTCATACTTAAGGAAATAGCTGCCGTTAAAACCTCCTGCGG
Organism: Candidatus Nanoarchaeia archaeon; assembly: GCA_035655475.1. GTDB lineage: Archaea > Nanobdellota > Nanobdellia > Woesearchaeales > JACPBV01 > DASRUK01. The sequence goes on along the minus strand of DASRUK010000133.1, from coordinate 5,678 downwards.
TAGCGTTAAGTCTTACTTCTGGCTCCCTAAACAACCCATTTAACTTTCCTTTGCATTTCTTATCAGCGGCATATAAAAAATCCTTAAGTGCTTTTGTCCTGGCATTCTTAACGCCGCCAGAAAGATCCTTATAGCACTTCCACACATCTGCAAGTGCATTTATGCTTTCAGACTTCTTGTTGATAGCTTGTACATTGAGATCGCATCCTAACTCTGCCATAGCTTTCGATAACGGTGCAAGAGAGTAAAATGCATCTTTCTGCCTTATATCCAGCACGATGAATGCTGTTTTCCCTTTTATATTTCCCAGTGCCCTTTTGTATCTCAACGATGCTGCTTCAAGTTCCTTCAGATTATATCTTTTCATGTTCTCCCTCTTGTAATCACCACTAGCTCCTTTTTAGCCCGTGTTAATATCTCAGTTCTGTCAGTTATCAAAATATCATCTTCTATCCTTATGCCTAGATTATCAAGATAAACCCCAGGTTCAATAGTAAATGTCATATATTCTTTGAGGGTATATTTAGATTTCGGTGTGAGGTCAGGTGCTTCATGTACCTTTATCCCAAATCCATGGCCAAGCCCATGTGTAAAATACTTTCCGTATTTTCCAAGATCAGCAACCGCTCCCTCGTATATCTTTGAGCACTTTGCTCCTATCTTAGAGCTCTCTATTGCCTTCCTCTGGCAGCTCAATACAAGATTATATAATTCAATTTCTTTTTTCGAAGGCTCTCCTATATAGACTGTCCTTGTCGTATCGGTGCAATAGTTCTTATACCTTATGCCATAGTCGATGATGCAAAAACCGTTCATCAATTTTTTATCGCATATATCATAATGTGCCATCCTTGCATTAGGGCCAGACGCAACTATAGTAGGAAACGCTATCTCACACCCCCTTTTCTTAGCCTCTATCTCAAGAAAAGCCTTTACAGCCGCCTCTGTCTGAAAATTTTTAAACTCCCTAAAGCATTTCTCCAGGATGGAGTCAGAGATCTTGCATCCTTCCCTTATAGTCTTTATCTCATCAGCAGTCTTCTGCTCCCTTAACTTATAGATATCTTTTCTCAAGTCGACAAACCTTGCCTTCAATGCTTTCCTAAATGAATCCCTTATAACAATAGTCATCTCTTCCTTATTTATTCCTGCCTTTTTTGTTCTGACTCCTTTCTTCTTAAGTATCTCATTTGCATAGGCAGATATCCTCATCCCCTTTGGCGGAGAGTAGACTAAGACACCGCTTCGTTTAGCCCTTTCTTTTTCCATCCTGGGCACTATCAGAAAAGGCTTTTGCTGTTGAGGGATTATCAGGGCGCCGATGCTGCCATATCCAGTAAAGTAAGCCATATCATACTCAAGTCTTGAAAAGTCAGTATTCATAGCAAGGAATATATCGACCTTCTTCTTCCTCATTATTTCCTGGAATTCCTTGATTCTAGCCATCACGGAAAAATATATAAATTCTTATATAAACATTGCGATATGGAAAAATTCATACTTGATAATGGTCTTACTGTTATAAGTCAGAAGAAACCCATAGATACTGTAACCGTGCAATGCACAGTAAAAGTCGGCTCTAACTACGAAACCAAAAAAAACAACGGAATCTCGCACTTCATGGAGCATATGCTCTTTGAAGGCACAAAGAGAAGGCCGGATGCAAGGGCTATCTCAAACGAGATAGAAAGCATCGGTGGAGATCTTAATGCCTATACATCCAGCGAAAGGACATGCTTCTTTATCAGGGTACCAAAAGAGCATTACAATCTTGCCCTTGATATCATGGCAGATATGCTGCAAAACTCTGTCTTTGATAAGGAAAAACTTGAAAAGGAAAGGAAAGTTATCCTTAAGGAAGTAAACCTTCATAAGGATGACCCCAGGTTTCACCAATGGATTCTTTTTTCAAAAGCGCTTTTTGGAGATTATCCTGCAGGTCTTCCGACTTATGGCTTGGTGGGTTCAGTAAAGAAGATAACCAGGACCGACTTACAAAATTTCTTCATCAAATTTTATCAGCCCTCAAACACAGTTCTCTCCATAGTCGGCAACATTCCAAACGATAAAAACCTTATAAGAAGCATATTCTCGAAAAAAGCAAACATAAACCAGATTATTCCAAAAACCATCAGTATAGCGTCAGAAAAAAAGAATATCATAAAAGAAAAAAGAAAAGTTCTGAGTTCTTATTATGTGCTGGGCTACAAGACAGCGCCAAGAAAAGATGAAGACTCCTATGTCTTGGATGTCATCCGCTCTATACTTGGCAGGGGCCAGTCAGGTAGATTATTCGATGAGATAAGAAACAAGCATGGCCTCGCATACGAAGTAGGCGTTCATCATGATCCCCTTGTTGACTATGGGGTCTTTGCCGTTTACTTCAACACTGATAAAGAGAATCTAAAAAAGATTACAGAGCTTATCAGGACTCAGTTTGATGTGCTAAAGGGTCTAAGCGACAAGGAGTTAAATGAAGCAAAAAATTCGCTTATCGGCCAGCATATCATGCAAAATGACGATCCAAAAGAGCTTGCTGATTCCCTTGGCTTCTGGGAGCTGATAAAAGACGCAGCCCTCTTAGACAGATACCTTGACAGGGTTAAGAAAGTGACAAAGAAAGATGTTGCAAGAGTCGCACATAAATACCTCACCGAAAACTATAGTCTTTCAATAATAGAGCAAAGATGACTATCTAGTGACCTTAAAACCCTGCACTTCTTCATAGAGCTTTTTTGATTCAGGGTTACTAAAGATTGCTTCTCTTACTGGAGCTATCAATTTGTTCAAGTATTTTGAAACTGTCTCTTTTAGGTCCATCGGATGAATGTTCTTTTTTGAATATCCTTCCTCTAAATCTTTATATGAGCTAAATTCAAGACTGCCTCCATACTTTTCCGGCCGTTCAATAATAATTAAGTCAAACTTCTCAAATATTATATATTTAAAATATTCCAATATGGGATTTTGATCAACTATGCCCTCTGGACACCATGCCTTTCTTATTTTTCTTGCTATCTCTTGTTCAGAATCAAGCATGAATATAGCAGTATCAGGCTTTGACTTTGACATCTTAAGTTCTACTCCTCTCTCGACCCCCGAAAGTCCGGTTTTTGGAGGTTGCCCAAGCCCCATAAGCATATGGTGATGGACAGCAACAGGTTTCTTAAATCCCAGCCTCTGTGCCAATTCCATTGCCAAAACATTAACCTTTCTTTGGTCTTGGCCAAGGGAACAAATATCCACACCAAGATAAAATATGTCTGCACATTGCATGCATGGATAAAGTATCTGCGATGCCTGCATTACCTCATCCTCTTTTCTTCCCATTATCTGACCGCACCGGATTATTCTTTTGAGCGTTGAGTTTCTAGAAACCTGCATAACTATTTTCCAATAAGATGGATTTTTGATAATGTCATTAGCCCATACAAACTCAATATTTTTTTCATCAAGCCCGCAGGCTTTCCATATTTTTATATAAAATTGGCCTGCTTTCTGTATCTTTTCCAAATCCCCTCCTAATTTGTTGTTAGCCCATGCATGCCAGTCAGCCACAAGGATCTTGAACTTGCAGCCAGCCGCAGTCATCTTGTTTATGTTTATCGCTCTAAGAAGTCCCTGTGCAATATGGATATCAGTCCCAGATGGCTCAAAGCCGTCATAAGCGATAGGATTTTTCTTTTCAGAAAGTAAGGTTCTTAGGTCTTCCTCAGTGATTATCTCTTCGCCGACTTGTTTGATAACCTCTATTCGTTTGTCGATATCCATAAGAACCAGTAAATAATAATGAGTTATTTAAAGGTTTGGGGAAATTAGTTACCTTAATAGGTTATACCTAAGGAGTAAGATTTATTAATATGGACTTCATTATTAATCGATAATGGGTAAAATAAAAATTACTATAGAGGGATATGAATGCGAGAGATGTGGGCATGAGTGGATACCCAGGACAAAAATAAGGTTCAATCCAATAATTTGCCCAAAATGCAAGAGCCCCTATTGGAATAAACCCCGAAAATCTAATCGACAAGGTAAAAAATGACTCAAAAAGTGTTAATCGAAAGAGATGAAGAATGCTTACCGACTTTTAGAAACCAGTGTCTTGTTGGTGATTGCCTGAACATTCTTAAAACTATCCCCCCAAACACTTACGACCTTATTGTAACTTCGCCCCCATATTCAGATCAAAGAAAAAACAGTTACGGAGGGGTTCATCCGGATAATTATGTTAGCTGGTTTCTACCAAGATCACTTGAATTTCTTAGGGTACTAAAACCAACTGGGACGTTCATTCTAAATATAAAAGAGAAAGTCGTTGATGGAGAAAGGCATACATATGTCCTTGAACTTATTCAGAAAATGAGGGAACAAGGATGGTTATGGACAGAAGAGTTTATATGGCATAAAAAGAATACCTATCCGGGCAAATGGCCGAATAGGTTTAGAGATTCTTGGGAAAGATGTCTGCAATTCAACAAGCAAAGAAACTTTCATATGTACCAAGAAGCAGTCATGGTTCCAGTGGGAGATTGGGCTCAGGCAAGGTTAACAAGTTTAAGTGCCACTGACAAAAAAAGGGCTGCTTCCAAGGTTGGAAGTGGTTTCGGTAAAAATATATCCAATTGGGTGGGAAGAAGTTGGGTATATCCCTCAAATGTTTTGCATATAGCAACCGAGTGCGGAAATAAAAATCACAGTGCAGTATACCCTACAGAGCTGCCCGAGTGGTTTATCAGACTCTTCACTAAAAAAGGAGATATTGTGCTTGATCCATTTGCAGGAAGCGGAACAACTGCCGTAGTAGCAAAACGGTTAGGTAGAGAATATACCTTAATTGATATTTTAAAAACATTTAAAAACATTGCCGAGGAAAGGATAAGGAATGAAGGGCATTCCGATTCGTGAAGCAAGAGAGTATATCCATGACAATATAGGGCAATTTCATGAGAAAAGATTAAGATCATTGCAGGAAACAAAGTTTTATGATTTGCTAAAAAGGAAAAATCCTTATTTGTTCAGGGCTAAATATATTCTCACCGCAGAAAGTTTAGTAACTTCTTTGGAAGCAAAACTTTCCTCATCCGAGGAGGAAATCTTCGGTGAATTCTTGGAGGATTTGGCAATTTTTGTTGCTCAAAAAACATTAGGGGCAGTAAAATCTTCAACAGAAGGATTGGATTTTGAATTCACCCGTAAGAATGTAAGGTATTTATTTGCAATTAAATCAGGCCTAAACTGGGGCAATAGCAGCCAATGGAAGGCATTAATTGTCTCATTTAAAAGAGCAAAGCAGGTTTTGAACCAGTCAAGGCACATCAAAGAGGTAAAATGCTTCCTGGGTATTTCATATGGAAAAGTAAAAAGAACAGAAAAGAAAGGTTTCATACTTCAGGTATGTGGGCAGGAATTTTGGGCCGTGCTGAGTGGCGACCCCAAATTTTATTCAGAACTGATAGAACCCATAGGGTATAAATCAAAGGAACTAAATGAAAATTTCAAAACAGAAAAAGCAAAAATAATCAATAAGTTCACCAGGGATTTTTTGAATGAATTTTGTGATGAATCTGGGAAAATACTATGGAAAAAGTTAGTAAAGTTTAATTCAGGTAATATGGAACTCTAACTAATTGCCTTTTTCTTATATATTGGGGTATTCTAATCAACTTTCTAACCCT
>DASRUK010000132.1:0-4490 GCA_035655475.1 Candidatus Nanoarchaeia archaeon | reverse complement strand
TTACTATACAGAAAGATATAACTGTATACAGAAATCCGTCAGTTTGTCAATATAAGATCAAGTTTACTACGATTATTACAAAACAATTTTAGAAGAAGTCGTATAAATGCAAATAAAATTAGCATTGGAATAGCAAGGTGAAGTTTGTCGTCTTTTACTCATTTTATGTATTCATTAGAAGCATGATACATAATATAAATGATGCGATAGGTTTAATCGCTTGGAGGAAAAAACAGAGTACACCCTTTACTGAGATTGAACCAAAAGCTTGCCAATAAGATAATTGGAGAGATTCTTTCTTATTTAGGCTTACAGGGTCAAAAATGAGCTTTTGTTAAACAAATGAGCGGTTTTTTGCTTTGCAATTAAAATAGAGGCTTATCCGCCAGTTATTTTCTAATCGCAAAGGGGAAAAAAGGGTATTTTTTGACCCTCTCCAAAATGGCAATAAAATCAGTTTATCGTCGATAGAGTTACGTGAAAGTCCTAAACCAGTATACGAAATAGTAACATTTATATATTAGTATAACCCTTAAAAAGATAAGAAAGCGGAAAAACGCTCTCTCACAATGTCAAGAACCCCCAGGTTCTTGAGCATGCTCAGAAATCGCTGGCATGTTCAAAGGGGTTGATATCAAAAAGATATTGATAGAAAGCGATTTCAGACAAATCCACAAAAAAATCCCGGAAAAAGGGGGGTGAAAAAATGGCATTTGATTCAATGTTTACGAATGCGGTGAAGGAAGAGGACATGCAGATAGGTCATGCAAATATAAAGGTAATAGGCGTTGGAGGAGCAGGAAGCAATATGGTATCCTGGCTCTACAAGAAGGGCATAAAGGGTGCTCATATAATCGCATGTAATACTGACCAGCAGCATCTTAATCTTACTGAAGCTGATTATAAGTTTCTTATCGGAAGACAGATCACAAGAGGCCTTGGAGCCGGCGGTTTTCCCCAGAGAGGAGCACAGGCTGCTCAAGAGGCTATGAATGAGATAAAAGAATGCTTAAAAAACACAGACATGGTATTTGTATGTGCTGGAATGGGCGGCGGAACAGGAACAGGCGCTGCACCATTCGTTGCAAACATTGCAAGAGAGACCGGTGCAATAGTCATTGGCACTGTAACTATGCCTTTCAAGATAGAAAGAGCAAGGATAGACAGGGCTGAGTTTGGGCTACAGCAGCTAAGAGAAGTCAGCGATACAGTTATCGTGATAGATAACAACAGGCTTGTAAGCATCGCAGGAAACCTTCCTGTGCAGCAGGCTTTTGCTGTCGCAAACGAGCTCATATCGACGATGATCAGGGGAATTGTTGAGACTATCTCAGTACCCTCGCTTGTCAACTTGGATTTTGCTGATGTTAAAGCGATCATGAAAGGCGGCGGTGTAGCTGCAATCGGAGTTGGCGTAAGTGATACAGCAAGCAGGGTTGAAGAGGCTGCAAAAGGCGCTTTATCAAATCCTCTGCTTGACATTGACTATTCAGGTGCAGAAGGCGCACTTATCCACATAGAGGGTGGACCTGATATGACCCTTGATGAAGTTGAGAAGATAGGAGAGCTTGTTACGGCTAAGATGGATGAGAATGCAAACGTCATCTGGGGTGCAAGAGTCAATGAGCAGATGAAAGGAAAGGTCTGCGTCATGACAATAATAACAGGAGTCAATTCGCCCTGGATACTAGGAAAGAATGATGCAAAGGCAGCTAAGTTTCAAAGAAGCAAGATGAGCCAAGAGCTTGGCATAGATGTAATCTAGGGAGGGAAAAATGGAAGAGGAGACCATCGTCAAAAGAATGGTTGCTGGCATTGTTGAAAGCAATGAAAAAGTATTCAGCCAGCCACAAGACATCGGAAAATTCAGCAGGATAGTCCCATCCCTTATCAAAAAAGGCCTGGATAACCTGAACTTAAACATGTTCAGCCCTGAGCTTAGAACACAGATAATCACAGCACTGGGTGAGGAATACAAAAGAAAAGGTAACCTAAACGATGCAGTAAGGGCGTTTGTCCTTGCAGGAAACCGCCAAAAACTCAACGAAGTCGCTTCAGACTATGAGCGATTATCTCAGTTCGACAATTGCATAGAGGTATATAAGCTTGCAAACAACAAAGACAAATTGATGGAGATAGGAAAGAAATGTCTTAACGAAAGCAGGCTTGCACACGCAATGAAAGCCTTTATCGCAATCGGCGACACATCAGAGCTTATCGAGGTTGGAAACCAGTGTGTAAACAAATGCCGATTTGATTATGCATTCGAGATCTTTTCAACCATAAAAGACAAGGATAAATTGGTAGAGCTGGGAAAAAAGTGCCTTGAAGAAAAGAGCTATGATCATGCTATCAAGGCATTTGAGGTTGCAGATTATAAGGAAGGGCTTAATCTGGCAGGAGATATTTGCATGAAAGATGAGTCAATCTCCAAGGCTTTGGAAGCATACCAACTTGCTGGAAATGAGGAAATGGCCCAGTTCATCAAGGAAAACTTTAAGGAATGAGGAAAATGGAAACTGGAATGGGAGATTACTTTATCGAAACCAAAGTGAAGCTGCTTGTTGACATGCAGCTAAAAAAGATGGCTGGCGATATGCAGAAGATGGCTGAAACCATCGCTGCACTTAACCAGGAGATATTGATGCTGAAGAGCCAAGTTAATGAGAGGAGGGATGCTCCAAAACCAATATTTGTTGCTCCTGAACCGATGGCGGCGCCTGCTGCAAGTGTCGTTTCTTCAGCGCCAAAAAATGGAGAGCAGCTAAGGCCCAGATATGGTGATTACAAACCCGAAGATGTAAGCATCGGTAAGTTCTTTTATTACGGCGGAAAATAGGTGAGAAAAATGGCAACGTCTTATACATGCAGTGTGTGCAAAAGGAAATTTGCGTTCGAGCAGATCAGATATAGCCAGAATGGCAGCCACATAGTGTGTAAAGGATGCTATGTATCATGCGTAGAAGAAAAACCATCTGCTGTCAGGATAGAGGTGCCTATCATGGAACCGACTGAGAACAAGTTTAGATGCCTTGGATGCGGTTATAGATTTTCCATAAAGAAAGAATCAATGATGGCAAGAAGCTGCCCATACTGCGGGAAGGCAAGCAGCCTGATAAGCGATAATATAAGCGCTCAGTCCATAATCAACAGCGTGAGATAATTTTCGAAAGCTTTTTATTCTTTTAAGTCTTATTGTTTTTAATGGCAGTTTTCTTGATATCATCAGCGATAGTGCTTGCACTCGGATTTATATTATTTATATTTGGACTAATAAAATATGTTAGAAGAATATCAAAATGGCCCTTGATCGCATCTGTCTTACTATTTATCCTGGGATTTATCTTGGCATTGCTGGGCCTTATGTTTGATTAATAAGTCTCTATCTTTGGATCTTCGTCGCCTTGCGGCTCTGAACTGTATTCAGTGACTTCTTCAACCTTCTTACTCTCTTTTGCCTCTGGCCCTTTTGCCCTATGGATCTTTGCAAATGATGGCACAGCGGCAATCCAGTCATCACCAAATCCTGCAATATCTCCTTCAATGGCGTCGCAGGTTTTCTTAAGCTTGTTTACTGCTCTTTTTAGCTCTACCAAGTCTTTGTCCTTGAGCGGCTTGATGTTGACCAAAGCGACAGTATGACCTTCCCTTAATGCTTCTAGAATTGGTTTGATCGCTTCGAAATCTTGAAGTATGTATGGTCTGACTATGATCTTTGATTCTTTTGAACCCGGGTTTGCACCTAGCTCAACATAACCTTCTTCTTCTGTCTCTTTAAGTATTTCAGAAGTATCTCCTGAAATCGCCTCCTTAATTTTTGAAAAAAAGCTCATTTTAAAGCCTCCCTTAATAGTTACTATGCTCCAATGTTGATTAGCCAACGGATATATAAACTTTGCGGTCTCTCGTGGAGAAAGGGATGATCACTTTATGTCTAAAAAAATGTTTGCAAGAGCTTCATGCTTCTTTTTTGCATCATCTATCGCTTTCTTTCTGTCTTTTCCGCTTCCAAAGCCCGATATCTGTATATAATTGTTGACAGTGCCCTTCAACTCAGAGCTGATCCTTATATCATCAAGTTTTTTTCCGTCTAAATATAATGTTAAATTTTCCGAGAGATAACTGATGCCGCTTTCATTTATGGTGCCTAAACTCGAGGTAATTTGCGCTTGTTTTTCCGCTGAGGCATTATTTATCTCAAGCGCTAAGCGGTAACTGCAGAAAACCTCTTCATACTGCCCAGAAAATGCGCATGCGCCTATACCCTCATTTTTGTAGATAGTTATGCTGACAATACCTGCACCATTCGTAAAAATCTCTTCTCTGCCAATCATCGCTTTAAATGTTTCTGGACTGCGCCCCTTTTTCTGGACAGTCAGTTAACGAACTAAACTTATATTTAAAGCCTCGTTTTCAAACTCATCTGGCGGCACGTATCCTATGGATGAATGCAGCCTCTTCTTGTTGTAAACCACCTCAATAAACTGCTT
>DASRUK010000131.1:0-3614 GCA_035655475.1 Candidatus Nanoarchaeia archaeon | reverse complement strand
AGCAAGTATCTGGCAGCCATTGCATATTCCAAGCACAACTTTTCCTTTCAAAGCCTCTTTCTTTATCATAGAAATCACCGGGTCTTTTGCAGCGATGACTCCAGCTCTTATCCTGTCTTCATAGCTCCATCCGCCAGGGATGATATAACCATCATAGGAATCAAGCTCTTTTGTTTGATTCCATCTTAACACCTTGCTTTCCATCCCAGCAGCTTGCACAGCTCTTGCTGTCTCGTTCTCGCAATTATTTCCAGGAAACATCACAACAGCTATCTTTGACATTATGAAAGCGCCTCAACAACGCCATTTGTCCAGGCTTTTTTTAAGTCATCAATTGCCAGATTTACCACCTGAGTTTTATTCAGCTTTATTGCAAGCCTTTTATCATTTGTCGTATTTCCTATCCTGACTATGTTAGTGTTATATTTTCTAAAAAAATTTCTGAGTCTCTCAACCTTATCAGCTTTAGCTTCAATGATAAATCCAGGAGTCTCAGAGAAAAGCATCTTATCAGCCCTCAGCTCGGAATCAATATTTATATCAGCGCCGATCATACCATCAGCCTCTCCGCCAAGAACCATTTCGGATATGCATGCTAAAAGCCCTCCATCGGATATATCATGGCACGATAAGACTGCTCCATCATCAATGCTGTCAATGACTGCATATATCTGGTTCTTTGCCTTGTCAAAATCAACCATAGGAACATTTACTCCTAGTTCATTATTGAGCTCATAGTAAACGCTTCCACCAAGCTCATCTTTGCGCATGCCTACAAGCAGCAGCTCAGAACCAACCTCTTTTAGCTTCATCGTAACAGCCTTCCTATAGTCCTCAATAAACCCTACGCAGGAGATTATAGGAGAAGGATCAACCTGTTTTCCAGACACGCTTTGATTATAAAATGATACATTTCCAGAAACAAATGGAACCGCGCTCTTGCCATCAACTTTTAATGATATCTTGTTTGCAGCATCAGCGATTCCCTTGACGCTTTCAACAAAGTCATTGAAGACCTCAGGCACTTCTGGATTGCCGAAATTAAGGCAGTCAGTCATCCCATAAGGAGTTGCACCGACAGAAGCGATATTCCTCATAGCTTCATAGACAGCATTGACGCCGCCAAGATAAGGGTTTATCCGTGAATATCTTGGATTATGGTCGACAGTCAAGGCAACACCAGCATCGCAGCCAGGGATAGGCGCTTGCATTCCAGCATCAGCTTCCCCTGGTCTAATCACAGCAAGCCCTTGAACTTCAGTATCATAGTGTTTGTAGATTTTTGCCTTTGAAGCGACATTTGGATGTGAAAGCACAGAAAGGCAAGCCGCGTTATAATCCCTGGGCTCTGCAAGTATAGGCTCCTTAAAATCTCTTTTAAGTTCTTTTCTCTCCCGCTGATACCTGATTCCCTGGGTAAGCACATTAACCGGAACATTGCAGACTACCTTTCCCTCATATCTCATTATATAATCAGTAGATTTAGTTACTTTTCCGATTACTTTAGCGCAGGCGCCTTCAGCGACAGATGGCAGCTCAAAATCATCATTATAAATTTTTAAAATAGTTGGTGTGAACTCAGGCGGGCTTATCCATGTGAATCTTTCCTGTGTCTCGCCGCATGCGATAACATAAGGAGGCAGATTTTTCATCGATATGTGTATCTTGTCGATATCTATCTCACCGCCGTATCCTCCAGCATCGCATAGCTCAGACGTTGAGCACATTATTCCTCCAGCCCCCATATCCTTAAAGCCAAGGACAACTCCCCTCTTGCGCGACTCAGCAAACACAGCTTCTGTCGCTCTAAACAAGATATTCTTTAGAAATGGGTCAGGAACCTGCACAGCCCCTTTATTGTATTCCTCTTCTTCCTCATCAAGGATAAGGCTTGCAAAAGCAGCTCCGCCAAAGCCAGAATTATCAGTTGCTTTGCCGACGATGACAATATCATACCCTTCAGAACCAGGAGGAGCAGCGCTGTGTATGACCTCTTTCTCTTTGATTATTCCTAAACTCACCACATTTACAAGGCAGTTGTCATCAAAGCTTGGATTAAAATAAACATCTCCTGCAATTACAGGCACGCCTAAAGGATTGCCATATCCAGCGATGCCATCGACAACAGCATTTGCTACATATTTGACATTATTTTTCTTCTTGCCAGAAGGATCGCCAAATCGAAGCGGATCAGCGCTTGCAATAACCCTTGCTCCCATACAAAGAACATCCCTAACATTTCCGCCTATCCCTGTCGCAGCCCCTTCAAAAGGGACAACCTGAGAGGGATGGTTATGGGATTCATGCGAGATGACTATTCCATACTGCTCCCCATCAATCTCAGCAAACTTAATTATCCCTGCATCCTCTCTTGGTCCAAGGATGACAGTAGGTCCAGAAGTCGGCAGCAACTTAAGTGTCTCTTTGCTTGACTTATAGCTGCAATGCTCGCTCCATTCGATGTTGAACATATGAATCTCAGTAAGTGTCGGGTCCCTGCCGATAAGTTCTATGATTTTCCTGCATTCAGAAACCTTGAGGGCAAGAGCGTTTTTCTTGAGGAACCCACTTATAGCACTATCAGACATATCAGAAATTGGCACTGTCTCGACATCAACCATCCCCATTTTGACCGAGAAGAAAGTATTCCGATTTCTATATAAATCTTATGCTATTCGATATTATGCGCAACTTTGGAAAAATGCAGCCAGAAGATAGACAACGTGATAGCAGCAGGAAGGGCTCTGAAATTAAACAGCATCGTATTTATCAGGATTTTCCAATACCTAAATCTTGCTCTTGACAATATTCCTATACTCCAGATGCTTCTTACAAACGCATAAACCTGCGCAGGCTTTATCTCAGTTTTGGCAGTAGGCTTATAATCACTTAAAAATTTGCTCACTCTTTGGAAATATGATTTAGGGCAATATATTGTATTCAGTACTTTTCTGTAACCCTTTTTTAGTTTATCTTCACCCATCCTTGGGATGAAATTCATGCTTCCATCGGTATTTTCCCCAGACGTTGCTCCAGTCAGCCTTCCCTCTTCTTTTAAGCGGTACCATAACCTAGTGTTAGGCAGTGCATTCAGCAGGCCGACCATCGCCATGGCAACACCTATCTTCTGTATAAAATCTATCTGCGTCTGGAATATGCTGTCGTTGTCGCTGTCAAATCCTAATATAAACCCCCCAAGGACCTGCATCCCTCTTTTATGTATCTTTTTTATCGCCTGTGCAACATCTACATTGACATTCTGGTGCTTGCCGCACTCTTTTAGGCTTTCTATGCACGGCGTTTCAATGCCGATGAATACGCTGTCGAAATTTGCCTGGCTCATAAGATGCATTATTTCATCATCGTTAGCAAGGTTCAGGCTCGCCTCGGTCATAAAGACAAAAGGGAACCGGTGATTTCTTTGCCATTCTATTATATGCTTCAAAACTTCATTTACCTTAGCCCTGTTGCCTATGAAATTATCATCCACAAAGAAAACCGACCCTCTCCATCCTGCACGATAAAGTGAGTCAAGTTCAGCAATCACCTGGCCACTGCTCTTTGTCCTGGGCTCTCTGCCGTTCATGGCGATGATCCCGCAGAACTCACAGTTA
>DASRUK010000130.1:0-2739 GCA_035655475.1 Candidatus Nanoarchaeia archaeon | reverse complement strand
CTTTCAAAAGTCCTGTTTGTCTTATCTCGCATCCGGTCGAATAGACAGGGATTTCTTGGACTGCGCTAAAGTTATACAAAAAGATGATGCTATTAGCGCCATAGGTTATATTTGCAAGATATGCAGCGGCTTTCGAAGGCTCCTCCTTATATGAATAGGTTATGAGGTTATTATGGGTATCTTCTACCTGGTCAAGCCTCCATGAAACTGCATAGGTCTCAATGTTTGAGACAAGCTCTGAGTCATTGTTATACCCGAAACGATATTTCATGCCATCCTTTGTTCGAGCTATCCAGTATTCTCCGAATGTGTTAGGAGATCCTGTCTTTTTTTCTATAGACATATAGCTCTCGTGTAGCGTATGATACCTTGGGCTCAAATAAACGAGCTCTTCGTCTAATCCCTTTAGGTTTATCCTAAATCCGTCATCTGACCTATTGCTCCTGGTAAAGTTTGTGTCACGGTAGATAATAGCCTCAGAAAGTCCCCATCCAAAGCCAGCAACACCCATCTTTGCTGCGTGATGGCTGTAGCTGAGGCTGACGGATGGTTGAAGGGAGTCTATCCCTTGAGGGATATCTATATCATAAGAGTATCCTGCAGAGCCAAAGAATATGTTTGTCTGATAGCTGTCGCTTGAAAAAAAGCCGGCAGAGGAAATAAGGTTGTCATAGTGCTTGTAAGTTTGGCCAGTGCCGACGATAGCAAAGGCTGTATAAGAAAATAAGATTCCGATCATTATAAAAAATATTGATCTATAACCCATTATGATTCCTCTCTAAAGCGTTAAATAATCTAGGGTACTCGTTTAGCTTTGTCTCGTCTCCTGATTTAAAGAAGAGTAGTCGGAAGGTAGGGGCAAATTTTTGTTCTATCTCCATTTGGATGGTTGTATCTTTTCCATGCCAAGCTAGACTAGGGTTGAAATTTTCTTCAGTTTGAGATAGTATTTCACTAGCATTGTTCGCATTGAAGTTTTTCATCGTGGTTGGTTTGCCCTCTCTTGATGTAATTTCGTTGTATATATCAAAGAATGCGTTGAGCAAGTGTTGTTCCTTGAGTGATCCTTCTGCCTTAACTAGTTTATTATTAACAAAGAACAAGGTGAATGTAAGTTTATGTCTTGCTACTTCTGACTGATAGGTTATACACTTTAATCCCTTATTTTGGATATCTTCCTGTTGCCATCTATTGTAATTGTCCCATTCTTGATCATATTTATCATTATATGCAAGTCCCACTGCAATTTCTTTAAATTTTGCAAACTCCAGGTCCCATGGTACTGATAATTTTTTGTTTTTATCTTCAAAACCTTTCATATTATCACCTTTGTATCTGCCTCAAATCAGTTATATCCCTTATTGTAAAAGGGCTGCCAGTAACGGCCTGATATGCTCCACCCTTTGTAAACGGGCCTTCAGCAGGTATTGCTAGATCATCGATTATCTGAAGTGTATCAAGCTCCGTCCTGATAAAGGAATCCTTCCCTGGCGTCGATAAGATTTCACCTGCGCTATATGCATCATCGATTTTGTCAAAGGTTACCCAACTCTTTCCAGTTGAAGGGTTAGGGGTTACAACTTTGGTTTCTATGACTGCGTGTAGTCTTGGGCTGTTAGATCCTATATGGTGATATGCCTCGGACGGGATAGATGGGCCATCAAGGGTACCCTAGTAGTCGGTTTGCGCTTTAGCAGGTACTGGCTTGGTCGATGGAAGAAAGGAGCCGATGTTTAAAGATAGGCCTTCCAAAAGCCCCTGTGTTCCCATAGAAGCAGCAAGAGGCCCGCCTATCTCGTTTCCAGCATCATTGACTTCATTAAAGTCTATATCTAATCTTTCTGCATGCCGTTTCTCATAGAGTTGTTTGCCTATATCCGCAGTTGCTCCGACTGCATAACCTGCCAGATACCCTAAGATAGCAGGCACTATCACTTGGATAGCTATCATGAGGGCGGCAAATGCAAGGACAGGTATGGCATGACCGCTGGGATCAGTATACTTCAGCGGATTATTCCTGGCATAGCTATACCGGTTGAGCAATTGCGGGTCATAAACATTCTGCAGCAATGTATCAGGCTGTGTAAACCTCCCAAGAATAGGTGAATAATATCTTGCTCCATAATACATAAGCTCAGTTTCGCTGTCCTTCTCCTGCCCTGTAAATGAGTACCTATCACCCATTCCGATTATTTGCTCGCCAAAAGGCATATATCCACTTCTGCTCACAAACCCACCACGATCATCTGTGATCAAGTTGGTGCTTCCAAGATGGTCAGGATGGTAATAATATGTGCTACCGTTGCTCTTGCTTCCAACAAGCTGCCCATCATGGGAATAATAGGTTGTGTCGATGCTGCTGTTGCCAAGGATCACCCGGACCATATTGCCCAGATAATAGGTAGTTGTATTGGCGCTTCCTGAAAACACAACTTTCTTTATCCTCTTGCCGTTGTGATCGTAAGAATACTGCGCTATTTGCCTGCCCCTTTTGCTGACTGAGTCAAGTTGATTGAATGAGTTAAAATGATATTCATAGTTGATATCCTTGATCAGGTTGCCGTTTTGATCATAGATAAGCTCAAAGGCATCTCCTTCGCATTTTCCACAGTCATTTTCACAGTTATAGCAGTTCTCAAGGCCTTCGCAAACATTATCTGCGCAGACGCTCGGGCAATCCGCAGGACAGCTGTTTTTTTTTTCAGTCCCGTCACATAGGCTGTTGCCGCACCACAGTTC
>DASRUK010000129.1:0-11909 GCA_035655475.1 Candidatus Nanoarchaeia archaeon | reverse complement strand
CCGCCTATGACCACGTTACCCCATCCGCTTCCAAGGGAGGTGTGGTTATAGTCAACACCTGTGTCTATGACACAGACAGTCTGCCCAGCTCCTGTTATGTTTTGGTCGCCAATAGATATTCCCCATGTGCTGGTTGCGTTGATAAGAGGAACGCTTACATCCAGCGTTGCATAATACCTCTTGCTTAGATGCACGCTCTTGATGTTTGGATCATCCGATAGCTTCTCGATAGATCTATCACTTACCCTGGCAGAGAAAGCATTGATGGCTGAGTATTTGTGCTTGACAGACAATTTGGAATCTTCAGACAGTGAAGCGATAACATTTTCTCTCTTCCTATTATCTTTTCCGGCTGCATTTAAGAAGGTCTTGCCTGCAGGCTCATTCATCACTATTATGACAGACGCTTCTCCATTTTCCTCAAGCTCCTGCTCGACAAGAGGATCTATCTTTCCTGCAAATACAATATTGCTTGCAACTATCAATAAAAAAACTATCGCGAACTTATTCATTGTATCACAGCAGAGCATTTATTATCGACACACCCGCAGTATCCTTGGCCGCAATCCATGGTTCCAGGTGCACAATTCATCGAGCAAAACCTGCCGTCGCAATCAGGCTTTATGTTCGTGCAGGAAGTCGGATGGCAGCATTCTGCAGGAAAGCAGTCAGAATCCTTATTGCATTCAACTTCCTGGCAGCCAGTGATGATGAGAGCAAGTAAAAGAACACCTGCATAATTTAAACCAGGAGGCATAATAATAATCCGATAAGGCTCCTATAAAAATTTTCCTATATGCTGTTACAGGGTGCAATCAGCTTGCACGAGTTTAGTGCTGCAAGCTTAGCAAAAATAACAACCTTGGATGAGACGAGACAGGGGTTGTCCCGTCGGGATGTCTCGTAGGTTATTTTGCATAGAGCAAAATAACCGTCTCATCCTATGTTGTTGTTATTTTTGCATTTATCACAATAAAAATCACTCAGAAATTGTTCTATGCCTATATTCTTATCTTAGAACTGCCAGCATCAAGGAGTGAGCTGCCTATCCCTTTTCCAACATAGAATGACTGCTTTGAAAATACGTCGCCAAGTATCTCCCCAAGGGTTGGCTCGTGGCTGTACTGCACGGTCACTGCAGTTATATTGAGCTGGTTCTCTATTATCTTGACAGCCTCAGCTTTCCCGCCAAGCTCATCGACAAGCCCAAGCTCCTTTGCCTCTTCTCCAAGGAAAAACATTCCAGTGGCAACTTCCCTTACCTGCTCTACAGTCATGTTCCTGTTTATGGCAACGGCCTTTATGAAATACTCATGCATCCTATCGAGGTACTTTTGCATTATCTGCTGCTCGTTTATCGTAAGGTGCCTAAAAGGGCTCCCTATGTCCTTGTATTGCCCGGCAACAAGCCTTTGATAGGTTACATTATAGTCATCAAGCAGGCCTGAAAAGTCAAGATAAGACATGATTGCACCAATTGAGCCTGTTGTAGACATCCTGCTGGCAACAACCTTGTCTGCGCTTGATGCAACCCAATAGCCAGCAGATGTTCCTATCTCCCTTATCCATGCGACAGTCATCTTGTCTGTGGATTCGATAGCGTTTGCTATCTCTTCTGTTGCAACAGGTGCTCCCCCAGGGGAGTTTATCTCAAGTATGATAGCCTTTATCTCGGGATTTTTGCTTGCTTTCTCTATCAAACTCACTATCTCTGCTGAACTTGCAACCTGCTGGTCAAAAAGTCCAGAACCTTCAGTGGAGATTACACCCTTTATTGGGATTATAGCTATATTTCCATCAGCATTGTCTTCTCCGATAGACACTGACAGGAAAGCAGCAGCGATAAAGGATAATACTACAAGTACAAGGATGATCTTGATTGCAGTGCCCCAATTGCTTTCAGCCATCTAACGGGTACTCCTCAACAGTTCTTGTCTTGCTCAATATCTCGCTTAACCTTTGTCCTGTTTTGTTAAATAATAGGAATACAAAGTCCATTATTCCAAGCAGGAAGAAAGGAAATATGGGTACAGCAAATATATTTCGTGTAACCGCCTGCCAAAGCTTCATGTCAGGCAGGTCGCTTTTTATCGATATGCGAAAAAGCATCTTTCCAGGCGTCTGCTTTATCTTGTATTCCATCCAGGTAAAGTAGAGGAAAAATAAAATAGCCATCATAAAAGCAAGGGGTATTATCCCCGAGTTATAGCTTCCAGAGGAGAACACTTCTACTGCCTCTGAAAAAGAGCTAAACTTGGGTATCAGCCTTGATACAACTCCATTCAATGGGAACAGTATGACGATATCGATTATCAGAAGGTCAGTCATAAAAGCAGCTATCCTTTTCCAAAGCGATGCAGGCCCGCTAAACGTTCTTTCCTTGGGAAGATTAAGCCCTTTCTTTCTTGCCATAAATAAAAAAAAGAAATCGTTATATAAAAAGCTTGGGATTTCACACCACCAATAAGGGTGAAAACAGAAGTGCAGAGAAAAAAACCATGCGAAGTGTGGTTCTGCAAATAGGGCTTTTCAGCGAAAAGTACATGTTTTCACCCATTATTATTGGATGGTTTGAATTATACCCAAAAAGAAGCCAAATTATCGATTGATTACCCTAAATAAAAAAGAAACACTTATAAACAATACCACTATAACGAAATACAAATGAGCAAAAAGAAAGAAGAGGCAGCACGCCAGGAAGAGCTTCAGGAACAGATTTCAAGGATCCACCTTCCAAGAGGAAGGCAGGTGTTTGGAGTAGTCCAAAGAAGGCTTGGCGGCTCAAGGATGGAAGTTAAATGTTTTGATGGCAAGACCCGTATATGCAGGATTCCTGGCCGCTTAAAAAGAAGATTGTGGGTTAGGGAGGGCGACATAATAATCGTCGAGCCATGGGAATTCTCAGGTGATGATAAGGGAGATGTCATCTACAAATACACAAAAGCTCAGGTAGAATACCTAAAGAGAAAAGGCTATCTGAAGCAGATAGAAGATTTTGAAGAATTTTAGGATGGTGGTAAAATGGCATATAAGATAGAAGTTAGCGACGAGTGTATAGGATGCGGCGCATGCGCTGCACAGTGTGACAATTTTGAGATAGACGGAAGCAAGGCTGTCGTAAAAGAAGCCCAGGTTGCAGAGCTTGGAACAAACCAGGACGCAGTCGATGCATGCCCTGTCGGTGCTATTAAAATAAAGAAGTTGGCATAGATGGCAGCAGAAAAGATAACAAAAGAGATGCAGTTCTCAGAGCTTCTTGAGAAATATCCTAAGGCAGCCCCGATATTGATGAAGTATGGCCTTCATTGCATCGGCTGCCACATCGCTGCATTTGAGACCATAGAGCAGGGATCCCTTGCGCATGGAATGGGCGACGAGGATATAAAAAAGATGCTCAAAGAGATGAACGCTGCAGTCAGCTAGATGGATATTTATTTATTACATTCTTCTTATAAAGAAAGGAAAGATATAATCAAGCAAAGGCTTTCTGAATTTTCTAAAGTAAAGGGCGGCGATATCTTCTATGAGCTCTGTTTTTGCCTGCTAACCCCTCAATCAAACGCACTAAAATGCGATGAATGCATCCAACTGCTAAAAAACAAGAAATTCCATAAAAACTCATTTGACACCAAGCCATTTCTCAGGCCAAGGACAAGGTTCTACAAGAACAAATCGCATTATCTAGACTTAAGCAAAGCCCAGTATAAGGAGATTGAGCGCAACCTTGATGAGCTAAAGGATCCAAAAGAACTCAGAGAATGGCTTGTAAAAAACGTCAAAGGCCTGGGTTATAAGGAAGCATCGCATTTCTTAAGAAACATAGGCTATAGTGGCCTTGCCATCCTTGACAGGCATATCTTAAAGAACTTGCTAGCGCTTGGTGTTATAGATAATATCCCTTCGCTGACAAAAAAGAACTATCTGGCCCTAGAAGAAAAATTTAATAATTTCTCAAGACAGATAAAGATACCTATGGATGAGTTAGACTTGTTGTTCTGGAGCATCCAGACAGGAAAGGTTTTCAAATGATAAAAGATGATATGCAAAAGCTTGCAAATCCAAAGAAAGCAAAGATCCTAGGGCGCTTCTTTAAGACAGGCAAAGGAGAATATGGAGAAGGAGACATCTTCTTTGGAATAATCGTCCCAGAACAAAGAAAGCTTGCAAAGAAATATCTGCATCTGAGCCTGGAAGAAATAACCCCTCTATTAAAGAGTAGGATACATGAGCACAGGCTTACTGCTTTGTTTATACTTGTTTCCAAGTTTAAGAAAGCAGGTAAGAAAGAAAGAGAGCAGATATTCGACCTTTATCTGAGTAATACAAAGAACATAAACAATTGGGACTTGGTGGATTTGTCAGCGCCAAACATTGTAGGCTGCTTTCTCCTGGACACAAAAAGAACTATCCTTTACAGGTTGGCAAGAACAGGTTCTGTGTGGGAAAGAAGACTTGCAGTCATGGCCACTTTTGCCTTCATAAAGCAAGGTGATTATAGGGACGCGCTTGAAATTTCAAAGATATTACTTGATGATGATCATGACCTTATCCATAAAGCAGTAGGCTGGATGCTAAGGGAGATAGGAAATAGGTCACTACCTGAGGAAGAGATATTTCTCAAACGATATTTCAGGCAGATGCCAAGGACCATGCTTCGCTACGCAATAGAAAAGTTTCCAGAAGAAAAAAGAAAGCAGTATCTGGCAAGATGAATTCAGAAAAGGAAATAAAACGGGCAGTCATCTCCAAAGTCATCGCTATCCTAAAAAAAGAGTCAGTGAATTGGAAAGATCCTTTTGTAAGCCACTGGGCAAGGGTCGAAAAAAACCCCTTTACAACCCTTATCTCATGCATCCTGAGCTTAAGGACAAAGGACGATGTTACTGCAAAAGCATCAACAAAACTTCTGATAAAATACAACACCCCTGAAAAGATTGCAAAGCTTAGTGCAAAACAGATTGAAAAACTGATATTTCCAGTAGGCTTTTACAAGACCAAGGCAAAGAGGATAAAAGAGCTGTCGGAGACACTGATAAGCAAGTATCAAGGTACAGTGCCAGGCACTTTCGAAGAGCTGATAAATCTTAAAGGCGTGGGTCCAAAGACAGCATCCATCACAATAGTCTACGGCTTTAACAAGCCAGATCATATAGCAGTAGACAGCCATGTCTTCCAGATAACAAACAGGTTAGGATGGGTAAGCACAACGTCCCCTGAAAAAACCCAGCCAGAGCTTGAGAAGATAGTTCCAAGGAAATATTGGTACGATATCAACGAGCTTTTGGTTAAGTTTGGGCAAAATATTTGTGTTCCGGTAAGCCCTTTTTGCTCAAAGTGTCCGGTAAGGAAATACTGCCCTAAGATAGGAGTGGGAAGGAGCAGATAGCTAGTGCAAATAATAAAACTTTATGACATACTGGCCACTTTGGCCATATTTACCCACCACTTGTACAACCTGAGCAATAAGTCCGCCGTTGAATTTAAATGGGTCATTAGGATAAACAGTAAAGTCAATCGAATCCATGGCAACTCCAATATGGGTGCCTTCAAAACTTCTTGGTTTGCTGCTGTTGAATCCTAACCGTGGATATTCTCCTCTAACGATCTGGGTTAGGATTCTATGTAACTCTTGCCTTGCCGTAGGTTTATCAGTCATTACTATAAAGTAGCTAATTTAGTATAAATATCTTTCTATTATGGCTCGTACATCGTCTTAAGAATATCAGATTTTAGCTTATCACAAGCATAGTCAGCAATCTTCTTCAAATTAAACACATCGTCCTCATTATATTCAACAAGTAGATTAAGATAATGCTCATCTCCAGAGCCCCTAAACATCCTCCATAGTAGGTATGGATCTCCCCCATACAAATCATCGATAAGCTTGTTTCTGGCGATCCCTAGCTCTTTCTCGATCTTCTTAAGCCCTCCACTTAGCCCAGCCTTTTCACAAGCAAATCTAAGGTCAAGATGAGGAACCTCCGGCAGAAGGGAAGGGTATCTTTTTTTGATGAATGGGATATCAAATGCAGCTCCATTAAAAGTTACTATCATCTTATACCTTTCGAGCTCTCTTTTAAGCGCTCTAAGGTCAAGGTTTATCCCTGCTATCATGCTCTTTGTCTCTATCCCATCAAAAAGCCCGACAACAGTTATATCACAGTGCTTTCCTATTCCTGATGTCTCGATATCCAGAAAAACGCATTCATCCTTTAGATAGTCATAAATCCTCCATGTTTCACATAAGGGAAACCTATTCAGAAATCCATAATCATGCAGCTCCTTCCTTGCCTGCTCTAGTTGCCTGTCATAATAGCATTTTCTTGTATTGCCTATGCCTTTCACAGCCTTTGCCTGGATAAAAGAGTCCCAGTTATATATGCCCTGGTTCCATATATTTTGCTCTGTCTTCTCTCTTATGCCATCAAGAAAGATAAAACTGTTTTCAATCATTTTGTGCGGCAATGAGTTTCAGCAAAAACTCTCATGGTTGACTCATTTGAACCCATGTGACACCGGGAAAGCGTCATTGGCTTAGCCATTTTTATTTGTTGTAAATACCCCACTCACTTGCGGTGACTGGGTTATTGTTATGGCTCGCCACGTTGAGGGTATTTACAACACTAAAAATACCCCGCCCTTGGGGCGGTTGGGATTTTTATTTTCAAAAAATTCTTTCTTAAATACTCTGCGTCAACATGGCAAGTGGCAAGTGAGAATTATAGCTCTTCTAAATATCCAAGGTCTTCAAAACTATCCGAGGCACAGCCTTTGCAGTAGCATTCGCTTGAGCCTTTTATGTTGAATTCGGCGCATTCGCCGCATATGATGCATTTTTTAGGCATTGTGAACAAGAAAATACCAAAAAAGGTAAAAAAAAACCCACCCCCCTTTCGTGCCTTGTGGTTTTCCACCACCCCCAGCACAATAGCTATCTTAATTTTGCTGATTTATATAGTTTGCGACTCAAAATAATGACAAAATTACCCCAGTATACTGAAGTCTACGCCTGGAAAACTATTCCCCAATTATCTTGACAAGCACTCTTTTTTGCCGCTGCCCATCAAACTCAGCATAATATATCTGCTCCCAAGGCCCAAAATCAAGCTTTCCTCCAGTGATAGCACAAACAACCTCTCTGCCCATTATCGTTCTCCACAGATGGGCATAGCCGTTGTCCTCACCTGTAAGATTATGCTTATACAGATTGATGTCAGTCGGCGCAAGCTTCTTTAGCCATTCTTTAAAGTCAGAAATAAGCCCAGATTCCGCGTCATTGATATATACTGAGGAAGTGATATGCATTGCGTTTACAAGAACAAGTCCTTCTTTAACGCCAGATTCAGATACCGCATCCTCAACTTGCGAAGTAATGTTGACAAAATCTATCTTGTTATTGGTGTTAAACTGTAGGTATTTTGTGTGCGATTTCATTATTAGCCTTTCTCCTAGAATTTATAATGCGAGGAGGAGGATTCGAACCCCCGTAAGCACTAAGCTATATGGTCCTAAGCCATACCCGTTTGGCCACTCCGGCATCCTCGCAAATTAAAAAAATTTAACTTCTTATAAAAAGCTTTCTAAACCTTGCAGGATTAATAAGCTTTAAATATCTCTCGTAACTTGCTCACTAGGATGAAAAAAGTATGGCTGATATTATTGGTTATAGCAGCATTAACACTGATAGCAAGCTGCACAAAAGACACTTCATGCAGCACCCTGAAAGGTCCTTCCAAGGACGACTGCTATTTTGAGAAAGCTGTAAGTGAGATTTCCCTTGACGGTTGCGATGCCATCGAATCAAAAGTTCTAAAAGACTCATGCGTGGCTGAAATAGGCATCAAGAATAGCGACCTGTCGATCTGTAATAGCATCGAAGGGAAATCCAAGGATTATTGCATCTCAAAGATTGCGCTTGGTAAAAAAGACCTTGAACTGTGCAAATCTACAGATACCGAGTATTGGTCTGATGTATGCTATAGCAGCATCGCAGTATCGACAAACAAAACAAGTCCATGCGCTAATGTTAGCAATACGATGGAAAAAGACAAGTGCTATGATACCATCTCCCGAGTTACCTTGGATTGGCAAGGATGCGACCTTATCAGAAACGATACAGTCCATGACCTATGCATCAGGAAAGTTGCAATAACTCTAAACCAGGAAAGCCTGTGTGAAGAGACCAGATCAGTCGTCGTCGGGGACATCTGCTATCAGAAGATAGCCCAGGCAAAGCTGAACATAAGCATTTGTGAAGGTGCAAGTTATAGGGAGATAAGAGCTGCATGTCAAGCAGCGGTCAGATCTTTGTTGAATAAAACAAACAGCACTTAAAAAAAATATCAGAAAAAAAGGAGTTATTTCTTGTTCCAATTATATTTTCTAAGCCGGGCAGTCCTGCCGTATCCGCAGGAAGAGCATTTCTTTTTGCTTATATGATATGTCCTCTTGCCGCATCTTCGGCAATGGATCATATTTCTTCTTCCAGACTTTCTACCCATTGAGGGTGTTCCTTTTGTCATAAGCCTACTCCGGTGATATTACTGTAATCGTGTCTCCTCTGATAAATACAACACCGAGTTTTCTTTTAACTTCTCCTTCTATTCTTTCTTCTGCATTCTCAAGGACAACGTTGATATGTATGTCAAAGGATTTCAAGTTTCCAACATACTGTTTCTGGTTCTTTAGTTCAACTATAACTTTCTTGTCTCTTGCTCTGTTCAATGCATCCAATGGTCTTGACGCTTCCATAAAACACCCCTCTCAAAAGCTAAATAATATATCAATAGATATCCTATTTCATATATAAATGTTTCTAAAAAGCGCTCAGGGAGCTCATATCGTAAAATTTATAAATACCCCTATAATCCTTAGAATTCATGGTTGTATTCAAGGGTAGAGGAAGACG
The DNA here is from genome assembly GCA_035655475.1 of Candidatus Nanoarchaeia archaeon. Taxonomy (GTDB): domain Archaea; phylum Nanobdellota; class Nanobdellia; order Woesearchaeales; family JACPBV01; genus DASRUK01. The sequence continues at coordinate 3,001 of DASRUK010000129.1, read as the reverse complement.
AAGCGTAAGGGGCTCAAGATTAAAGGCTTACCGCTTTTATAGAAAATATGAGCTTGGAAGGCTTCCTGCATTTACAGGACTTGGCGCAAAAAGGCTTAAAGTCATCGACACTCTTGGCGGAAACAGTAAACTCAGGCTTCTATCGGAAGAATTTGCAAATATCCTTGACCAAAAGACAGGCAAGTCAAAAAAAGGGAAGATAAAGACCATTTCCGGAAATCCAGCTAACAGGCACTTTGTCAGGCGAAATATCATGACAAAAGGGGCTATCATCGAGACAGATCTTGGCAAAGCAAAGATAACCTCAAGGCCAGGCCAGGATGGCGTTGTCAACGCTGTCTTGATTTCTTGATTGCTCAAGACTGGGGTTCATACCCCGCAGCTCGGCTAGCGGTTGGGATTTTTTATTATGCAGTTACTGGCACCTTGCAGAATAGCTAGGCTTGAACATGTTGCTCATCAGGCAGCAAAGGATATTCTTTTTTCTAAAGCATATAATGCTGAAATTGAGCTAACTGTTAAATACACCGCAGATCCTGCTATTGCCATGTTGCAAGTTATCTACAGAAGGAATTCAGCGATATTAGTACAAGGTGAAGATATACTACGCACCGACTCTGATGACTTGCCGCAGATTGTTACCGACTCCTTTGAAACCATGGAGAAAATATGGACAGCGATGGGCATTCATGGTGGTAGGAAAGTGATCCCTTACCATGTAAAATATCACTTGGAAAGGCAACGGCGAGAGCCAGTATTTTATTCCCCAGAGCAGTGTGGAATTATATTACAAAAAGCAGGTCTTGTAAAAAATCCTCTCTTCCTTCCAAGAAGACCTCGCTATACCTTGCAAGAGATAGCAGATATTTTACAAATGACGCATGAATTTGCTGAAGACAAAGCTCAAAAAGCAGCGTATGATGGCGCACTTAACTTAGTCATAAACAACTAAATTTATTAATATCTACTTTTTAATCCTGCCTATGGCTAAGAAGAAGCAGGCGGTAAAAGAGACCATCCGCTATATCGTAAAACATAGGGTTTTTATCATATCAGCCATAGTCCTCCTATCTTTGGCACTAATCCTGTTTGGAGCAAAGTTCTGGCTATACTTTAGATTTATTCTAGGCAACGATACTGTAGTCACCCTTGAAGCAAACAAAAGGAACCTCTACCTTGTCCACGGCCAAAATGCAGAGCTTGAGTTCCAGGCAAAAGTGGCCACAAACCCTTTTTGCAGGGCTTTGTGCACATACTCTTTCAAGGACATCAGCGCAGGAACCACTATAGAAGAGGACAGCTTTATCTTAAGGTCCTCCTCTCCGCTAAAAAAAGCTTATCCTATAATCCCTCCAGGCATAGGGACAGGCCTTGAATTGTACCGTTTTGACATAGACTGTTACAGTGCAAAGACAGTGTTCTGCAGCACAGCAGGAGAGCCTTCGACAAGAAGCATCTTGGTCACAGTAAACTATGATCTGACTGTAGAGGAAAAAAGGCTAAAGGAAAACCTGGCCGGCTCTATTAAAACTTTGACACACAAAGCAAGCATCCTTAATGGCATGCAAAAAACCCTTGGTGATTTGGCAGGTGAGCTAAACAAGACTGTCCTGTTTGAAGACAAGAGCCTGGAAACAAGCCAGTCCATTTCTTTGCTTGCAGAAAAGCTGTTGTATCTCCAAGGCATCTGGGATGAGGAAGACTATATCTCGCTTGAAGCCTCTCTGCAGGATTTGGATCTTCCTGATGATATGTTCAAGGAGGCTGAGGGTAACCTCTCATCTCTCCTTAAGTCCTACAACCGCATTATCGATGAGAATGAGAACGAAAGGAATGCTTTGGAAAACATTGCAAGGCAGCCAATTGCAGATCTTACGCTCTCAGAGAGTATCAGGGAACTTATAGATGATTTTAACAGCGAGGCTTTGATGCTTAAACAAAGAACTGCGTTGGCAGAAAAAGAAGCTTTGCAGCAGGAGCTAAGCAAAAAAAGGTTAGAGGTTGGATTAGCAGTTTCAGAGCTTATCAAAAAAAAAGCCATAGGACTTGAGATTGAAACAAGCCTGGATTCAGACCTGCTGTGCAATCTCACAAGCAATTGCATCTCTCACACTTCGATAGCAGAGCTTGCAAATGCCTCATCATTCAACCTGACAGAAGTTTGTAGTAAAAGGCAAGAGACAGTGCAGGCGATATCCTCAGCAAATTCATCTTCGCTCATGCAGGATTATCCCTCAGATTCAGGGTTCTGGGATGACATGGACGCGCAGCTAGATAACATGAAAAGATTCTATGCTGCAGGTTACCTTTTACAGCTGCCAAAAAATAGCACAAACAGCCGGATAATTATTGATTCATTAAATCGATCATTCAGAGAAGCAGCGCCTCATCCTGAATATAACCTCACATCTGCTTTGATTAAAGCTCTGGCAGAGCAAAAGCCAGTTGCATGCAATCTGACAGAAACTACCTATCCAGAGATCATCTCTCCAGGCCTTGACAGGATAGAACTTCCAGAATATCCAGTAATACCGTTGGAGGTAGTTTTTAAGCCGCAAACTCCCCGGTGCTGTGTGTTTGGAAAATGCACCAGCTGCTGCATGACTCAGGAATGCAGGGATGATAGTGCCTCTTATCCGGTGGTATTTATCCACGGCCATGCGATAGATAAAGAGACATCTGCCGAATATAGCCTGGAAGGCTTCAACAAGATACAGGACAAGCTTGAAGAGGATGGCTATCTAAACGCAGGATTCATAGCATTAAACACTCTAAAAGATGAGCCGCCTGGATTATGGGGGCTGCCAAGAGCGCCGATAACTGTCAGGACGACTTATTACTATGATGTTCTGGGAGACCCTGAAAACTACATGGTGATACAGACAAAAAGCCAGAACATAGATACCTATGCTTTAAGATTAAGGGAGCTTATCGATACCATAAAATACAAGACAGGTAAGCCAAAGGTTAATATTATGGCGTTCAGCATGGGAGGCCTTGT
>DASRUK010000128.1:0-23772 GCA_035655475.1 Candidatus Nanoarchaeia archaeon | reverse complement strand
CAATCAAAAGGGTCTTTGGTATAATCAGCAAGGTAAGGGGCCATTGTAAGTTTGTTCAATTGATTTCTCGGATAATCTTGCATAACAGGGCAAGACTATCATATTTTAACAGGATTCAGGGATAATTTGTGCGCAAAGCCGGTTAGATTAATAAGAGGGTAAAGTTACATTGTGGTATGCAAATCGCAAAAAAAGAAGATTGCCAGAGGTGCAAAGGTTGTTGTATATTTGACCGGAAAGAAACCAGGTTTGCTCCTGTTTTTACCTTAAAAGAGATTGCTGGGCTCGATGCCGAGTTTATTTTGGTGTCTAACAATCTGTATAAGCCCAAGCTTGTGTTTAGCGAGGGAAACTGGCAATGTCCCTTTCTTGATGCAAATCATCTTTGCAGCATACAGCATAGAAAGCCATTGTGCTGCAATATATGGCCTTTTATCTTCATGAAAAATGTATTTGGGCAGCTTGTGATAGCTTGCTTTGAGAAGAAGATATGCCCTAGCCTTCGTAAAATGAGCGAAGGGGAGTTCAAGGGGAGAGTTTTGGAGTTCTATAATTATATCAAAAAGGAGAAAATAATCGAATATGTAAAGGATAATCCAGGGCTTGTCTGGAAGACTGAGCCCTTTGCATTTGTAATAAAAAAAATTTAGTCAGGCGCTGCTTTTGCACTTGCAGCTGCCTGTGCGGCTGGTCTTTTTGTTGCAATAGCAAGTCCTGCTGCCAAGATGCATAATATCCCTGATGGCATAAACGCATACAGATAGGAGCCGGTCAAGTCAAAGATCCTTCCGCCAAGTATGGGGCCAAGTATGCCTGCAACACCATAGCTTGTAAAAACCCATCCATAATTGATCCCCAGATTTTTTGTTCCGAAGAAATCAGCTGTGGCTGAAGGGAAAAGTGCAAAGTTTCCGCCAAAATTGAACCCGACCCATGCTGCAGCTATAGCTAATGTCAGCGGCGTTGCTCCCATCTTTATCAGGATGAGCATCATCATTCCCTGCAAGATAAACATGAAAGTCATAGCCCTTGTCCTTCCTATCTTGTCTGATAGAAAACCCCAGGTTATCCTTCCTGCACCGTTGAATAATGCAAGGATGCCTACTGCTGAGCCTGCAAGGGCTGCAGTTAAACCCGAGTTTATCCCAAACGGCTTTAGATTGCCTATGACCATCAATCCAGCCGAGGCTGCAAAGGTAAACATCAGCCAAAGGAACCAGAACTGTTTTGTCTTTAGCATCTGCCTTGCGGTGAAGTTTACAGCAGCCTTTGCTTTCTTTTTTTCTACTTTAAATCCTTTTGGGACCCAAGCTTCGGGTGGATTTACAAGGAGAAGGGAACTGAAGAATATCGCTATCAGAAATATGATGCCTAGAGTCATGAAGGTTGCAGGAATGCCAATAGATTCCATAAGATTGCTTGCTATCTGTGCAAAGAGCCATGCTCCTGCACCAAAGCCAGCGACGGCAAGGCCGGTGATGAGTCCTCTTTTGTCAGGGAACCATTTGACACATGCAGCTATCGGACAGACATAGCCAAAACCAAGCCCTGCTCCTCCGATGACTCCTATCGTCAATAAATATCCCGAGAAAGATGAACCTGCAAATCTTGCCGCCATATAACCCATGCCTAGCAGAAGACCGCCGATCATAGCAATCTTTCTTGGACCTACCTTATCCTGACATCTTCCTGCATAAACCATTGTAATTGCGAAAGTCGCCAAAGCAACAGAGAAAATGATCTGGGTCTGGGTAGTTGTAAAACCGTAAGCTTCTTTGAGTGGATTGACAAAGACACTCCATGAATAAATGGCACCAAGACAGAGCTGGATTATCAAGGCTCCTATAACCACTAGCCATCTAAAGGATTCTTTTTTCATAGATACCACCCAAGAAATAAATTTAAGGTTGAAGTATTTAAAAGTTACTGGGATCGCGGCACATACCTGCACAGGTTATTCTGTGGATCATAAACAATCCTGGGGCAATCATCTTGAAAAAACGTTTAACCCACAAACACAGGCCGTTTTGATAGCTCTTTTGGCAGGGCAAGAGGCTTAAACGGCATACCTTCTGTCACTGATTTTATCTTGTCAATAAGGTCTTTTACAGACATCTCTTTTTGCTCTTTTGTCTCCCTAATCCTGACGTTGATGTTTCCTGCGGCCTTCTCTTTTTCGCCGACAACAACGATAAATGGGACCCACTCAACCTCTGCTGAGCGTATCTTTTTTCCGACGTGTAAAATACGGTCGTCTATATCTGCCCTTATACTGCTGCTTCTCAAACAGTCTGTTATCTCATCTGCATATGACTGGAACTCTTCAGTTACAGGTATCACCCTTACTTGAGTTGGTGAAAGCCAGAGCGGAAGCTTTGGAGTCTTTCCCTGTTTTTGGTCAAACGCCGCCTTTTCAAGAAGAGCATAAATGACCCTTTCTATGGCTCCTGAAGGCGAGCAATGAAGTATAAGCGGATGGTTCTTGTTTCCTTCCTTATCCACAAAATTGATGTCATATCTTTCTCCGTTTTCAATATCTATCTGATCTGTACTCAGGGCTGATGCCTTGTTTAGGTTGTCCACAAAATTTAGTTCATACTTCAAGACAAAGTAGAATATCCTTTCGTCCCATAGCTCAAGAAGCACAGGCTTTCCGAAATGATTGACAAGGCCAAGCATGAACTCCTTGTTTTCTTCAAAGAATTTTTTTGTTGTCCTTAAAGCCATCTCCATATCTTTTGGCTCTATGCCCATCTTCCTTAACACATCTATGCATAGATTAAACCTGACCTTGTATTCGCTCATAGCCATCTCCATGTCTGCGACCATAGCATGGACATCAGGCATTGTGAATGCCCTCAGGCGCCTTAATCCTGTCAATTCTCCTGACTGCTCTCTTCTGAATGAATACCTTGTCAACTCATATAATTTTAATGGAAGGTCTTTATAGCTGATGGTTGCATCATGAGCCATCAAAAACTGGCCAAAGCACGCTGCAAATCTTAGGAAGAACTTTCTTTTGTCTGACTCTATCTGATACTGCCTTGCTGGAAATCTCTGAAGATATTTTGAAAGAGTAGGATGGTTCATATCATACATTATCGGCGTCTCTACCTCAACGCCGCCGTAACTGATAACCCTATCTGTGACATACTCTTCAATAAGTTTCTTGATTAGCCTTCCCTTGGGATAATATCTTAGGTTGCCGCCGTCTGAAGCAGGCTCATAGTCAACAAGCTCAAGCTTTCTCATAAGCACAGCATGTGGCGGCTCCTGGTCAACTGCCCTTGTTTTCTCCTTTTCATAGAATGCAAATTTCTTGAGCTTTTCATGATTTTGATAGTTAAACTTGCTTACATCGCTGAGAGTGCCATCAGGACTCAGGATGTGCCAATAGGAAGTGAGCTTCCTTTCTTTTTTTAGCGATTCTGTCTCTTCCTCTTTGCCTGCTTCTTTTGCTTCGCCTGGCTTTGCCTCTTCTTTCTCGGGCCCAAACTCTCTGGACAGCTCTGATAGAGGGTGGCCTTTTACAGAAATGTTAAATGATTTATACCAGCCGAAAGGAGAACGATGGACCTCATATTCTCCTTTTAGCCCTGATTCTGCAAGGTCAAGCACCTTAAGTGCAGTTGCTGGTGAAGAAGGCGAACTGCTTAGGTGCACGTAAGGGTAAAGGACTACCTTTTTTTCGTTTACCATGGCAGCTATCTCTTTTATATTCTTGACAAGGTTTGCTGCCGCTGACGCTGGATCTGATTCGTCCTTATTTTCAACAGAAATAAAAACTACAAGGCATTCTTCTATCCTCTCCTGCTTATTCTTAAGCTCTTCAGGCTCTTTTATCGCCTTTTTCTTTGCCTCAAACTCGATGAAGTCTGAATGCAGCGTTAAAATTCTCATGGGATGAAAGATTTCTTAGTATATTTATAAATTTTTAGTAAGAAACTATATGCCATGACACTTTGAGCAAGGCAGCGAGTGCAAAGAGCAAGATGGCAATGGATATCACTATCTGGGGAAGGCCTATCTGGATCAGGTAGTATCCATATATCACGCTAAGAAAAGCAAAAAGGAAGACTGCGCCAAAGAGTATCGCAAGGAACATGAGCAGAATAACCTCGATCCTTGACAGTTTTGCCATTAGGAAGGCTTGGATATTTCGTTTATTTAAAACTTTGTTATGGAAAGGGGTGGTAACGTGAGGCATAAATAGGTAAGGCTTAATAATCTCTTTTGATTCTTTAACTGCATGCACCCAGGCCAAGGTGGCGTACCAGTTGATGAGGACTTATCCACAGAGGTAGACCGAGCTGCATTTGCTTTAATGAAAGATGAGGGTCCGTTGCCAATGGTTGATTTTCCCGAATCACAGAGGATTGTAGCAAATAAATTTTTGACAGGAATGGCTGTAGATGACCTGGATTTGGCGTGTTTAATTCAGCAAGTCGTTGCAGAAAACAGGACTTTTTTAATGGATCCAAGCAACTCTCCCACGGATTATCGGGAGGCAGCAAATCTTTCACAACCATACCTCTATCTATCAGGTAACGGTGTCCTTAATACCTGTAACTTTGCTCAAGCGGACGTATTAAGCCGGCTATTTTCTTTAAATTGCGGGCAGATAGAGCTGTATGGGCTTCAGAACTCTGATATTATGGGGAGATTTTTCTATATCCATAAAGACAGCAAACACCTTTTTATTATAGCAAGGTTAAAGGGTAGCGATACCTATGTTCTCATAGATACAAGTATCCGGCAATTTTTTAGAAAGAACCATGCAGTAGCCAATTCAGAAGAAATGGGCCACCTTTTAATGCAAGGCTATCACAGTCTTACAGATAGTATGCTTGTTAAATATTGCGGAGTTTTTTATGGTAGTGAAATACCTCAGAATATGGTAAAAGGAGGTTTAACCCTGCCAGCTTTTATGAACTGCGAAAGCATCATGCAGTATAAAGAGGGCCCGAATAAATGTTATCTTGTGTGTGAACGAGATAATATATCCAACAGATATAATAAGAAATATGCCCCATTTAATCTCTTTACTGACATGCGTATTGCTAAGCATTTATCTGCATTAAACAGAGATTAGTTTGCTATCACTATCTCTCCTACCGGCGGGTAAAAATACTTTCATTTTATTTCTGTATGTTGCCGGGTTTGCCTGGCTGTATTGCTTTACCGAAAGGTTTATAATCCAGCGGTTAATAAGTTACTTAGATATAATAAAAAAAGTAACAGCTTTATATATATTAAAGCTATTAATGTTAATATGGAACCAAAGTTTGTCGGAAAAGCAAAGCTCACAAAGCAGGGGCAGGTGACGCTCCCTAACGAAGCAAGGCAGGACCTGAACATATCACCCAATGCTGATATCTATTGGTATGAGCTTGGCAAAAACCTTATAGCAGTGACCGAGCTTGTCAGCCCAAAGGACCTAGAGGTAGTGCTCAGGAAAAAGAGGGGAAGCAATGGTGTTTAGCAATATCGCCGGGCTCTATGCCTTGCTTGCAATAGTTCCTTTTGTGATAATATATCTTATAAGGCCAAAGACTTTCGAGAGGGTGATTCCCAGCCTAATGTTTATCATGAAGGAAAGAAACAAGCTAATCAAAGCTTCTTTTTTGCAGCGAGTGCTGATGAACCTTCTTTTTTTCCTTCAGCTTGCCATCATCATCATGCTTGCGATAGCTGCAGCATCTCCTTACCTTGAGATCCCGCACAGCATCATGGTCAGAAACAGCGTGATAGTTCTGGACGACAGCGCAAGCATGCAGGCAAAGGACGGCATGGAGACAAGGTTTGAGCAGGCTGTAGGCAAGGCAAAAGACAACCTTGGGCTAAAAAACACAATCATACTTGCCCAGAGCACACCTGCTATAGTACTTGAGCATGGCAGCTCAGGCAATGCACTTAACTTACTCAATAGGATAGTGCCCAAAGCCACCACCACAAATATCGGAGACGCCATGCTTATGGCCGGAGACATGCTTGGCGACAAGAAAGGCGTCATAACAGTCATAAGTGATTTTATCCAGACAGAAGGGTCAGACATCCTTATCGCAAAGAGGGAGCTAGCGTCAAGGGGACATTCTGTCAACCTGATAGATGTGAACAGCAAGGCAGAAAACATAGGCATCACTGACATATTCGTCGACAAAAAGGAGACCATCATCGAGATAAAGAACTATAAAGATTCTGACGAAAAAATCAGGGTTTCGCTGAGCAAGGATGGCCGGAAGGTAGATTCAAGAGAGTTAAGCCTTCTTGCAAAATCAAAAGAAAAGGTGCTGTTTGAAACTTTAGGCGGGTTAAGCGAGCTTACTCTTGAAGTCAACGATGACTTTTTGGTGGACAACAAGGCATTTGTCAGCTCACCTGAGAAGAAAGCTTTTCGCATCCTTCTCATCGCAAACAACCCTGATGAATCCAAGATCAAATCAGCTCTAAGCGTCATCGGGGCTGAACTCGAGGTAAGGGAGCCGCCGACAGTCAATGCCTATAACATCGATCATGACATAGTCGTCATAGGAGAGATAAAAAAAGATCTATTTGTGCCTACGGATTTTACCGACCTTAAGAAGTATGTAGATAAGGGGGGAAAGCTCATCATATCAGCTCAGGAAGACCTAGGTGAGATAAACATGGCAGGACTGCTGCCCATCAATGTGAAATCAAAGGAGGACAGGCAGACAAGCATCTGCGCTGATATCATCGGCAACCTTTTTCCAAAAGACCCTTTCAGCGACGAGCCATGCTTTAACAGCGCCTCAAAATACATAAGCGCAGAGGCCCAGAACGGCACACTGGTCATGGCCAGCAACAAAGAGGACGGTTCTCCTGCTATCGTCGTCAAGAGGCAGGGCAATGGAGAGGTAATATACTACGGCATCATCGACAAATATTCCGGCTTTTACTCGGACCCTTTCTATCCGATATTTTGGAACAATCTTGTAAACTACCTTATGAAGACAGAGAACATCAAAGACTTCAACTATAAGACAGGAAAGATAGTAAGCGCTGCAAGCCCAGAGATCAAAACCCCTTCATCGAGGATCTCTGCAAGCAGACTTGTGCTCGATGAGACAGGGATATATGAGGTTGACGGCAAAAAGATAGCCGTAAACTTGGGAGATGAGAAAGAGTCTGATATAAACAAAGAGACTCTACAACTTAAATCAGCACTAGGTGAAATATCAGAAGAAAAAGTAAAAGATACAAGCAACCTTGACCTCGAAGTGCCGCTGCTTATCGCGGGCGTCCTGCTTTTATTCCTCGAATTTCTTTATATAAAAAGGAGAGGTGACCTATGATGCTTGGACTAGGCAAGGTTTGCTTCTCACAGTATTGCCTGATAGATCCTTTCTATCTTTATCTAGCTGTGCCCCTAGCTATCATCATGGGCATTATCCTATGGATAAACTTTGCGGGCTTCAAGAAAAGGGAGGAGAAGAAAGCGTTTGCAAAGAGCCACAGGCTTGACAGGATAATCTTTCTTGTGCTTAGGACCATAGCTTTTGTGCTGCTTCTGATAGCCATAGCGACCCCCTATACAACCCAAGAAACAGTGACCGAGGGAAATCCATCACTTACAATACTTGCAGACAATTCCACAAGCTTTGATGTTTTTAACACGAGTATCGCAGGAAGCCTTAGAGATGAGCTTTCAAGGTATTTTCCAACAAACCTTAAAACTTCAGCATATGGAGAGCGCTCTGCCATAGGAGACGGGATACTCCAGAACGCAGAGGGAGACGACCATTTGCTTGTCATCTCAGACGGCAACAACAACTATGGCAGGGATATAGGAGATGCCATCCTTTTTAGCAGCGTCCTTAACACCACTGTCCATACACTTGACCTCAAACCTCTGAAAAAAGATATAGCTGTGTTTATAGACGGCCCTTCACAGGTGATAGAGCAAAGCGAGACGACATTTTATGCACGCATGAACAATCTTGGAGGTGTAAAATATAACAAGCTGGAGGTATTTGTCGATGGAAACGAGATAAAGCTTGGAAGCGATGGCAGCTTTAACTGGAGATTTTCAAAAGGCTATCACAAGATCACAGCCAGGATACTCTTTCCGGAAGAGGATCTTTTTATACAGAACAATATATACTATAAAGCCGTCAAATCACTGCCCAGACCAAAGCTGCTTTATGTCGGCGAGAGGTCCGGGCCTCTTCAGAGTGCACTCGAAAGGATATACGACGTGACTGCCCAGACCGACATCCCTGGCGACCTCTTAACATTTGATGCAGTCATCCTCAACGACCTGAAGATCGACAAGATAGGCAGCGACAAAGTCGACCTCCTTAACGCCTATCTCAGTGAAAAGGGTAAAGGGGCAATAATCGTTGGGGGGCAGAACTCATTTGACAACGGAGGCTATAAGGGCTCATACTTCGAGAGCATGCTTCCTGTAGATATAGGTGTTGGGAAAAGAGAAAGGGAAGAGATCTACAACATATTTTTCATCATAGACCTTTCAGGATCTGTTTCGCTGCCTTTTAAATCAGGCAGCCCTGAGACGGTCCTTGATGTCGAAAAATCGCTGATGACCGGGCTTATAAACGGCCTCAATCCGGACGACAAGATAGGCATCATAGGACATACTACAAAAAGATACTGTGTACCTCAAGAGGCGCAATGCATACTAAAACCAATAATAGAGATGCCTAACCTCTACGAATTGATCTCCCAGCTGCAGATACCCTACGGCCCAAACGGAGAACCTCCAGGAACAGCCATCGGGCCTGCTTTGATGAGGGTAAGGCAATCATTATATGACCTTAAAGGAAGCAAGAACGCAGTCATACTTTCGGATGGAGATTATGGGGAGAGCAAGACCTATCTTGACGACCAGATAAGGACTATGGGCTCTCTTGGCATAAAGGTATATACTGTCGGAGTAGGATATAATGTCAAAAGAGACACCCTGCAGCATATGGCTGAGCTTGGGGGCGGACTTTACTTTGAGCCAGACGAGGCTGAAAAACTTAAGATAATGTTTATAGGAGATGAGGAGGAGCAGAGATGCCAAAAAGCAACAAGCGGAAGGGTTCTTGTCATGGATTCTTCTCATTGGATAACCAAGGGGACAGAGGGTATAAATGGAAACATCGGCGGGTATAATCTGGTGGTGCCAAAAAGCTGGGGAAGAAAGCTTCTTGCGACAGACTGCGGAAGGACGATACTTACCGCCGGAAGGTATGGCCTTGGAAGGATCGCTGTATTATCTACGGACGATGGAAGCAAATGGTCAGGAGGATTTTACTCTGAACAGAATTCAAAAGTGCTGATGAGGGCGGTCAATTGGGCGATAGGGGACTTTACCAAGGACATGCAGCTTGACGTCCGGGCAAAGGACACAACCCTGGGCAAGCCGACAGATATCAACGTAATATCTGAAGCAGCACCGGAATACAAAGGCCTTGAATTTGCCAAGATAGATACAGGGCTTTATTCAGCCAAATTCATGCCAAATGAAACAGGATTTTACCAGATACTTGATGCGACCCTTGCTGTCAATTACAACGATGAATATCTAAAGATAGGGCTTAACCCTGAACTCAAAGACCTGGTGGGCTACTCAGGCGGAGAGGTCTTTGCCCCATCGGAGATAGAGCGGATAAAAAACACGATAATCAGCATGTCAAGACGATCAAAGGTCGAAACTATAAATTACCGCTGGCCCTTCATAATGGCTGCCCTGATAATATTTTTGCTGGATATACTGATAAGAAGGATAAGGCAGAACATCAATCTCATGAGGTGAAAAAAATGTCGATAATAAAGAGAGACGTGAATTTTGTGTTTTTCATATTGATAATAGCGACAGTAGTAAGCTTTGCAGGGTTTACCGCCTACTACCAAGTATCTTTCAGGAATATGAACGATGAATATAACACCAAGCTTGCAGAGCTAAACAAGGTAACAAAGGACCTGCTTGAGAAAAAAGCTTTGTTGATGCAGACAAGCAGCGAACTTAACACCACAAAACAAGGAAGAGAAGAGCTTGGCCAGAAATATACTGAGCTTAAGGACGAAAGGGACACCCTTGAGACAGAAAGGAACAACTATAAGGAATCATTAGTGGTGACAAGGGCAGAGCTTGGCCAGAAGACAGAGCAGGTGACAAGCTTAAGCAGCCAGCTTGCTGATATGACAACAAAATATGATCGCATGAAGGAAGATAAGGATTATTATAAGAATATGCTGGACATATGCGAGGATGAAAGTTAGTTATCGAGGATTATATGAAAGATTTTAGAAAGGTGCTCAAAGAAGTCAATTTAGCCATAGATGAGATAATGGCCTTTGATATCATACTCACCAGTGTATTGATATTCCTCATCTTTTATTTCTTCCTTATGATGTTCAATCTCAATCCCTGGTATTCCTTGTTTCCTACCCTTGCATATCTTGCGTTCCTACTATATATAGACATGAATAAGAACAAGTATAAGATAGTAGAGGATAAGTACGCTCCATTGTACGAAAAGCTTCGGACAGCAGCTGATAATGTGCACCTGGACAACATGGTGGTCGAGGAACTTGAGGAAGAGGTGACAAAAGACCTATCAAACGTCAATGTTTCATCTTTTGTAAAGCTGTCAAGAGTCTCTTACAAAGTTCTTGGCAGTGTGATACTATGCTTGCTCATACTTTTTGCCTCTATATATAATATGCATTTCGGGGACCTAAGCCTAGTCCTTGACAAAGCAGATGAATTTATAAGGGGATCCGGCGGAGGGGTATCTGACGGAAAAGGAAACATACTTGCAGCAGGTGAAGGTGAAGGAGAGGATGACATATTTGGGCAGCAGGGCATGGCTGCACTGGGAAACTCAGAGACCCAGGTGAAGATAAGGCAGCCATCTGTCGAGATAATCGGCACTGATGAAAACACTATCCCTGATAAGGAGTTTGAAGAGACATTCCCTGATGAGATATTTGCAGTATCATCAGGAGCATATGAAGAAAAGATCACTGTAGAGAACCAGCAGCTGGTTAAGGATTATTTTAAGGAGATAAGCAAGTGAGGTGAACAAATGGTAAAGAACTATAAGATCGTTTTCGACATGTCAGAAATCGCTTTGGGCGCACGCTCTGATGCTTTAGCTCAGAGTAAGCCGGCGATTTCTGAGCATGCTCAAAAACGATTTCAATGTGAAGTAATGAGAAGGTGGTAAATATGGTAAAGAACTATAAGATCGTTTTCGACACAATCCAAAAGGAGGTCGGAAGGGTAATAATCGGGCAGGAGGATCTCATCGACCAGATCATGACTGCAATGCTTTGTGATGCAAACGCGCTCCTTGAGGGGTATCCTGGTCTTGCAAAGACGCTTACAATAAGGACTCTTTCTGAGGTCCTTGATATGAAGTTTTCAAGGATACAGAATACGCCTGATCTTATGCCAAGCGATATCACCGGGACATATATAATCAGTGAGAAAGGCGGCCGTCGTGAGTTTGAGTTCCAGCCAGGGCCTATCTTTTCAAACATAGTCCTTGCAGATGAAATAAACAGGGCAACACCAAAAAGCCAGAGCGCTCTTCTTGAAGCCATGCAGGAAAAGCAAGTGACTGTGGGCAACTCGACCTACAAGCTTGATCTGCCTTTTTTTGTCCTTGCAACGCAAAACCCTATCGAACAGGAAGGGACTTATCCACTGCCTGAAGCGCAGGCTGACAGGTTCCTGCTTAAGATCAAAGTAGGATATCCCAAGCCCGAGGAGGAGATGAAAATTGTGGACAGGTTCACTAATCCCCTTGTTGAGAACAAACTGCGCAAGATACTCAACAAGCAGCAGCTCTTGCATCTCCAGCAGACAACAAGGGAGATACCTATTGCAAACGACCTTAAGCGCAGAGTCATCGACCTTATAGATGCAACAAGGACAAAAAAAGACCTAGTGCAATACGGCGCATCGCCTAGGGCGTCCATCGGACTTATACTTGCATCAAAGGCAAGGGCGCTTATCATGGGAAGAAACCATGTCAGCTCTGAAGATATCGAAGCTTTGGCGCAGCCTGTCCTAAGACATAGGATTGTGCTTAATTTTGAGGCTGAGAGAAAGGGGCTTACTGTCGATGATGCCATCCTTGAGCTTTTGAAAAAGGTGAAGTAGGACAATATGGCGATAGGCACTGAATTTTTAGCAGAGCTTTCGAAGTTCAACCTTGTCATAAGCAAGAGGGTCACTTCTAAGTATACCGGACCAAGAAAAAGCAATGCTATCGGAAGAGGGCTGATATTTCGAGAGCATAGGATCTATGCGCCTGGCGATGATATAAGAGATATAGATTGGCGAGTCTTTGCAAGGACAGATGACCTATACATCAAGAAATATGAAGAAGAGAGAAATCTAACCTTGCATATAGTGGTCGATTTCTCAGCCTCGATGGGATATGGGAAGAACATAAGTAAGTTTGATTATGCAGCGATGATAGGTACTGGATTTGCATATCTTGCGATGAAGGAGAACGAAAGGTTCCAGTTTGCCACTTTTTCTGAAGAGCTTTCTGTCTTTCAGCCTCGAAGAGGCATGGGACAGCTTGCTGCCATGATAGACCACCTGAATGCTATCAAGACGCATGGCAAGTCGAGGCTCAAAGATGCCATCCATCAATACAAGAAATTGATAGGCAGCAGGGCGATGGTCATCATCATATCTGACTTTCTTATGCCAATAGACGAGATAAATGAAGTGTTGTTCATGCTGGGGTCAAACGAAGTTAAGATAATACAGGTACTTGACCCTGTCGAAAAAGAGCTCAAGATGACAGGCGATTTCAAGCTAAAGGACAGCGAGACAGGAGACAAACTTGTGACTCATATAAGCCCCCGCCTGCAGATGCAATACCAAAAGCTTATGTCAGAGCATGCTGGCAAGATAAACGATACCTGCGCAAGGCTTAAAATGAAGTTTTATACAGTGACGACGGACACGCCGATATTTGACGCTTTCTATCAGATATTGAGCTAGAAGATACCAAGCTAATCATATCCAGTTCTTTCTTTTGAAAAAAAGATATGTCCCAAGGGTGGATAAACCCATCAAACCTACGGCAAACAAATAGCCATATTTCCATCCGGTCTCTGGCATAAACTGGAAATTCATACCATATATGCTTGCTATCAGTGTAGGCACCATAATAAATGATGTCAGGACAGTAAGAGTCTTCATCACCTGATTGAGGTTGTTGGAGACACTTGAAAGGTAGGTATCAAGAGTGCCTGTAAGTATATCTCTGTATGTCGAAGACATATCTATAAGCTGGACGGTATCGTTATACAATGTGCGAAACTGCTTTGCTCTTTTTTTATCTATCTCTGTCAGGTATTCCTTCTCGATGCTTGCAATGACTTCCCTATTTGCAGTTATCGTCTTGTTGAAATAGATAAGTGTCTTTTTTATCTCAAATATCTTGCTTATAAGGCTGATATCTGGGGCGCTTACTATGCTGTCTTCAATCTGATCTATCTTATTTTCGATGTCTTCCAAGACGAGGTAGAATGTGTTTAGGATCTCATCGATAAGGCGATACACGAAGTAGCTTGAGCCTTTGTCAAAAAATCCTTTTCTTGACTCTATTGCCTCCTTTAGTTTGTGGATAGATTTTGTGTCTTGATTCCTAATCGTTATGACACAATTATGGAGCTTTGAAGTATATATGTAAACAGGTGTTGTCTTAACCCCACCTTCCTCAAAAGCAGGCGCTCCAAATATTATGAGCGAATAAGGGCCTTCTATCTCGATAACCTTTGGCCTCTCATCCTGGCCAAGCACCATATTCAAGTCAGAAAGCTGCGTCTGAGATATATCAGAAATTTGCTTGATCTCTTCAGGAGTCGGCTCAAAAACGTCGATCCAGGTGAAAGTCTTCGGCTGGCAGATATTGCTCAAATTTCCCTGTACAACCTTATCCTTAGTGTATTCAAGGACAGTTATCATGTTTGCCTAAATAAAACCTACCTGTTATTTAAAGCTTTTGCAGAGAATTCAGGGGTGATTTTAATGAGCACTAAACTGATTAATTTTGAATGGATGGTGCTGGAGCAGGCATACTTATTCACCTTCCTTTCTGATATAAATTTATATAATCTCTTTAGTTAGCAAGCTTTATGAAAGCAAGAAAGTTGCATGTCATACTTATCATCGCGCTTTCTGCCCTTGCGTATCTAAACACATTCTGGAATCCTTTTGTCTTTGACGATCAATTCTTTATCGTTGACAATACTGAGATCAGGTCGCTTAGAAACATCCCTCAATTCTTTGCTGGGCCTTCGACCGGAAATCTGTATAGGCCGCTGAGAGGAGTGCTTTACGCTTTTACCTACTCTATATGGGAATTGAATCCGTTTGGATACCACCTGAATGCTGTCCTGCTTAGCATAGGGATAAGCATCCTTGCTTATTTGATAGCTTCTCAACTATTTAAAAATAAAACCTATGCCTTTGTTGCGGGCCTTCTTTTTGCCATCCATCCGGTGCATACTGAAAGGGTTGCTAACATGACAGGAGGATTTGACCTGCTGGGTGTCTTGTTTTTGTTTTTAGCCTTTTATAGCTATATCTTATTTAGGAAAAACAACTCAGACAAAGCCTTTGTATTTTCTATCACTTTCTTTATCCTTGGACTTTTTTCATCAGAAGAAGCTATAATATTTCCTATCCTTGTTATAGCCTATGACCTATGTTTTGTCTGGCCTAAGTCATGGCTTAAACATTATCTGCCTATTGTTCTTGTTAGCGGAGGATATCTGTCTTTGAGGTATCTTGTCCTTGGCCAGATAGGAAGGACTGATGTGTTCTTTATGGGAGACACCCTAACAAGGGTACTTTCAACAGCAGTGATCTTTGCCAGATATATCTTCATAACCCTCTTTCCTTTTTGGTTGTCAGTGGATTATAATGTTACTGCATATACTTCCCTTGGATTTACTGCGGCTGCTTGCCTTGCACTGCTTGCTTTTGTTTGCTTTGCCTGCATCAAATGCTATAAGAGCCATAGGCTTGCATTTTTTTCAATCTGCTGGTTCTTCATCGCATTGATCCCATTTTCCAATATCTTTCCTGTGCAGACATTCATGGCAGACAGGTACCTTTATGTCGCATCATTGGGGTTTGTATTGCTCCTGTCCTACCTTATTTCGCGGCTGAATCATAGGAAGGCAGCCTTTGCTGTAGTTTTAGTGCTAGTCGCTTTGTATCTGCCAGCAACTATCCTAAGGAATGCCGAGTGGAAAAGTGACTATGCGCTGTTATCTTCAGCTGTTGAAAGACAGCCAAAAAGCTCAATTGCTCATAATGATCTTGGTCAAGTATATCAAACACTTGGGGACTTTGGGAAGGCAGCAGAGGAATACATCATTGCCCTTCGATTGAATGATAGAAACCATGTAGCATGGCTCAATCTTGGTACAGTATATGGCGAGGCAGGCAACTATAGTATGGCTGAGTATTACCTCAACAAGTCATTATCAATCTATAGGTCATATAAGGGGCATAACAATCTTGGCCTTATCTATTGGAAGATGGGAAAAATTGACAAGGCCATACTTGAGCTTGGCATGGCAATAGAACTTGAGCCGTCCTTATCAAAAGCATATATGGATCTGGGGGTGATATATGCCAATGATGGAAGCATTAACCTTGCTTTGGCACAGTTTGAGAGAGCTATATCCCTAAATCCGGCTGTTCCCGATAGCCATTATAATCTCGCTGTCCTATATGAATACCTGAATAAGACGGATGAGGCTCATAAGGAGTATACTTTTGCATACCAGCTTGAGCCAGGCAATAAACTTTATAAAGATAAGGCAATAGGTGGTTACCGATGATAAAAAAGGCCATTTATATGGTGCAATATATATTTCTGAGTTGTATGAAATACCGTAAGCTTTAAATATGAAACAGGTGGATTACAGTAGTAAGGAGCCATAAGTATAACTAGGCATCCTTATGTAAAGATAGCCAAGTAAAGAACACTAAGGAGGTGTTTAGGACATGAAATTGAGGAAGGCCATAAAGAAGATTGTAGCCATTGGAGCAACAACTCTATTGGGAGCTACAATGATCGCTTCCGCAGCTGACCTAAGCGAGTATCCAGCACCGTTCATATCGGGCGGAAAATTCAGCGGGATGCTTGTCGTAGGAGACAAAGCAGCAGCAGAAGATGTTATAGGCGTATCTGATATCGCAATGAGCTTACAGTACGCTGCAACAAGTGGAACATCAACAGGAACATCAACAAGCGTTGAAGGAGACGCATGGCTTGCAGGAACATCAAGCAAGAAGCTTGAGATGACCAACCAGCAAGGTTCTACCGGTAATGAGACCATAAGGGACATTCAGACTTCGATCGATGAAGATGAGTTAACTTCCCTTGCAGATGGATCCATAACCACAGAGAAAGGAACAGCAGGCTATAATCAATACATCAACTTTGACGAGACTGCAAAGAACGGCGGTTATGTCAAGTTTATGGAAAACGATGATGATGTAGTCGGTGATTTCCTATACTTTAAGAGCGGTGTACAAATCGCAAGATACAGCCTTGAGTTCAAGACGTCACTAAAAAGTGATGTTGAAGACAGCACAGGATCAAAAACCTCTACAGGTACCTATCTTGGCGACCTTGAGGATGAAAAAATAACCATTCTTGGCAAGGAATATAATATTGTCAAGGCAAGAAGGACAAATGGAAACGGCAACAATCCAGAGTTAACCTTGATGGGCGGTTCTGTCAAAGACACCTTAAGTGAAGGAGAGACAAAGACCTACCTTGATGGTAAGTATGAAGTGACTGTCACAGCAATCACTGATACTGGGACAATCTATGCCAAGTTCAATGTTAATGGAGAGACCACTAAGTCTTTAAAAGATGGTGACTCGGCTACATTATCTGATGGAACAGAGCTGGGCATTGCAGACATAATACCTAACGAAGCAGGAGATGTAACTTCGGACTTAGTAGAGTTTTATCTGGGAGCTTCTAAGGTGTATCTGAAAGATACTGCAATCCAAGACACTGCAAGTAGTAATGCCCTTGAAGTAGGCTCTGAAAAGATTGACGATGCCTATGTGAAGATAACTGGAAGCGATGACAATGCAACATTTAGCATTGACAGCCTACAGATTAATATAACTGCAGACGATGACTTTTTTGTGGCAGCAGGGCACAGCCTTACAGAGTATATGGAAGAGCCAGAGGCATTTTTAGGCCTATGGGACATAAAGTATGAAGGCTTAGACAATGTTGAGACAGAGACATACAAGATTAGGACATCAGGTTCTGATACCTATGAACTGCAGTTTGTCGATGGAGATGGCAACTTGGCAACAGTGCCGATTGCATATACTTCAGGAACCACTGTCTTGGCTAGGTTTGGAGACAACGACAACACATTAGTCCTTAATGGTACGCAGGTAATTAAGAAGAATGATTACTTAATTGTTACAGACGTATCACAGGATGACGGTAACAGAAAGACCTATGCATTGAAATATAAGGGAGCTGACAAGGTTGCAAGCGGCGAGACAGCACTAGTTAAGTTTGATAACCTTGGAACTGGAAGCAGAATCGAGCAGTCCTTTACAGAAGCAGTTGGTGATACAGCAGACGCTACATTAAAGATAGGGGGGTCAAGCTTTGCAGTAATAAATGCAACGGCAGATACCTCTGATGACTTTGATGTCCGAGTTGATCTAGATGCTGATGGAACTGTTACAGCAGATACAGATGTTGTTGCAATCAACACAAATGCTGGCTTGAAAATAGTATTGACCAATGAGACCACTAGTGTGATTGTTACTCTTTCAACGCCAAACAGCAACCACTATGACAACATTGTACCAGCAATAGCATCTTTCAACATAACTGCAAGCAGCGGTGAGGTTTCCTTTGTTGAGCACACAACAGATGAGATCACTTATGTAGCACCTTCAGAAGAGACCAACACTAAGTATGCCTATACAAGCATGGGTGCAAAATATAAGTGGGAATCTCCAACAAACGACCCTGCACAGTTGACAGTTGAGTATCCAAAGGAGCAGAGACTACCCCTTGTATACATAACAACAGCTGGTGCAAAGGTAACAAAAGGAACTTCAGCAAGCGGTGTTGAGTCAGTAAGCTTGAACAAGATAGAAGTGGGTGCAACAAAGCTAGCTAGCGAGATAACTGACGTGAAGGCACAGAATCTAATCCTAGTAGGAGGACCATGTGCTAACGCAGCAGCAGCAGAGGCAAAGAGCAACCCAACAGACTGTGCAGCAGGCTTTGAAGCTGGAAAAGGCTTAATCGAGCTTGTTGAGACAGGAAGTGGCAATGTGGCCTTGATCGTAGCTGGTTATGATGCAAAGGACACAAGAGCTGCAACATCTATCCTAGCTGATTATGGCAATTATGCCCTAAAAGGCGCAAAGATGGAAGTTGTAACCGCTACAAGCACTGTTAAGGAAGTTACTGCGACTGCAGCAACAACTGAAGCTGCAACCACAGAAACACCCGCTGTAGTTGAATAAAAAGGATAAAAACCTTTTTTATTTTTTATTTATTTTTCTATAACTCTTTAAAACCACTATTTAACCCTTAGAATTCCTAAATTCTTATCTTCGTAAATCAACTCAAAATCATCTTGATAGTTTATCATGTAATCAAATAGATTGATGTCCTGTCTTATCTTACCGATTACTGCATAATTTGCATCATAGTCTTTAACAATATTTATCCCAGGGTCTTTTCCCTGCAAGACAGATATATATCTTTCAAACTTTTGAGGATCTTTTAGATAAGAATAGGTCAAATCTATGCCATGTGTGTATTCTAAACTGGGATTGTAGAAAAAGAAATAGGTATAGGTATAGGCATTAATGAACACTTTTGAGCCCTCAGGCAGGGTTCTTAGAAAGTCTGCCCCTTCCTTGTACCATGGCAGAAAGTGGTTGTTGTGGATATATTCATTTAATGATACCAGACTGAATAGGGATATTAGGACCAAGGCAGCGACTGAAATATATCTTGCATGGCTGTTGTTCTCTTTGTTACCCAGGCAAAAGGCAGCAAATAGTACTGAGAAAGGGGCAAAGTATTCATGCATCCTTCTGGTCTTTAGCATCGCCACCAGGAAGATAGTGGAAATAATGAATAATCCCAACTGCTTTTTGTCAAACTTTTGGTTCCTGATTATTGCCCCAACCGATGTGAGGTATAGAAGCATGTAAATCCAGTTAAATTTAATGAAATCTAATATGCCCCAACTTTTCCATTCTGCATTGTAAAGGTTTGATACAAGGTTGACTTGGAACAATTGGGTGTAAAGATGGCTTATGCTTGCTGGAAAATAGGGATTTATGACTATTGATAGCGCAATTCCTGCAATTGGATAGAGAATAAGATTGATATCCAGCTTTCTTTTTTTCAGGTAATCAATGGCAAGGAAGACCGATATAATGAAAAGCTGAAAGACAAATCCATAATATAGCCAGCCAAATAGCAGAGATAGGATGAAAATGGATTTATACATCCTCTTTTCGATGAAGAATAGAGTAAGGACCAAAGATAAGATTGCAAGAGGCATGGCTCTTGGCTCTAAAAAGCGGTATAATAAGTCATAAGATGCAAAGGCATAAGCTGCTGTCCAGAAAAATGGATAATTTATGCTGTTGTTTTTCCTTAGATACCAATAGAATATTGTGAATGCTGCAGATGCAAATAGGATAGAGGCTATCTTTGCTCCATGGATGAGGCCCAGGAAGGTAAAAGGTATCAGCAGGATCCTGAAACCTAGCTGGTTATCGGCGTAGGTATCGACAAGGATGGTTGAATAAGGAGCTGGATTTATGAATCCTTCATGCCTGATGAGGTCTGCCATCTTTATATGAAGCCAGCCGTCAAAACCTATTATCTCAGGCACCCTATATTGCAAGATAGAGAAAATTATCAAGAAAAAGATGAATACTAAGGTGGCTTTGTTCCTATTTGAGAAGGTGAGCATCCTCTATGGTTAAATAGGGGTTCCTATAAAAATATTATGCTTGGTCCTTTCTATCCTTAATCTAACTTTTCCCTTTTCTTTGCTTGTGCTGACCGAGATGGTCCTGTCTTTTGCGACAGCAAGCTTTTCATTTGGAAGCCTGCCTTTACAGATGATCTCTGCTTCTATAACCTCTCCTTTCCTAAATGGTTTTGGAAGCTGCTTTGTCTTCGTTATGTTGAAGTCCTTTTCTGTCTTTATCAGCTTCATGTGGTATTTTGCATCCCATTCTTTTAGCTTGGCATAGAATCCTTCGAACGATATCGGTTTTACCGGATTTCTTCCTAATCGGTATACCATGAAGTTTTGGATGCCGATGTCTGCTCCTATCTCTTTTGCAAACTCTATTATCTTTGGCATCTCATCATCGTTTATCCCTGGGATAAGGACAGGAGTGATTATGAGGTTAGTCTTTTTTCTTATATACCTGCAGATATCCTGTATCCTTCCTATATTACAAGGCATGCCTGCGATCTTTGAGGCTAGATTGGGGTCAAGTGCATTTATGGACAGGTTGAAACGGTTTAACCCTGCCTTTATGAGTTCATCAACCTTCTTTTCTGTCAGCATCGAGCCGTTTGTGTCTATAGATATTGTCTTTACTTCTTTTAGCTGGGATATATCTCTGATAAGATCAGCTAACGGCGCATACATCATAGGTTCTCCTTGGGAGGCAATATGGGCTTCGATATCATTTGCTTCTTTGAATTTTACCAACTTCTTGAACTCTTCTGCAAGGTAGCTTTCTTCTATCACAAAATCAACAGGCCTCTTATCTTCATCGACAGAACAATATACACATTTGATGTTGCATCCTGTGACTGGCTTTACCTCTATTACATTAGTACCTCTATCCACAAGGCCAAAGGCGACGTTTCCTATTAAAGGTATGCCTGAGTTTTTGTGGATGTACATGGCCGGCTTTTGATTAAGGCTGTTTTTTAGAAGCTTGAAGCCCTTTTCGAGCAAGACATAAAATTTCTTTTCTGCCTTTGGCTGAGGGGTATTTGGAAACTCTATCTCATTCTTTTTTACTTGATAGGTGCCAATGTCATTTAGATCTTCCTTATTCAGATAAAAATAAAATATTCTAAGGAAGTTGACCCTAACTTTGTCTTCTTTTTCTTCGAAGGATAAATCCTGGAATGATAGGATGGCCATAATGATATAGATAGTAGATTGTTTAAATAGCTTATGGAGAGCGTTTGCATGCCGTTACATAAGTTTCAAGTAAGCTCCTGATGTTCCTTGTTCCCGCGAAAATAACATTTCCTTGGAGATCTATCTCAATACTGACGCCCACCAACTCGTTATCTAGATTCCAGACTGGTGAACCTGAATTACCCCTTTCAATTGAGACATCTGGTGTTTCTTGGATTGTAAAATATTTGCCATCTGCAGAATGACTGACAACTCGTCCTGCGCAAATGCTTAATTCAAGCTCTGCGCTAGTTGCAACTGATGTGTTTCCAGAGAGAACATTCATTGCCTGATTTTTTACTGCACCAATATTGTCAAAGAATGATGTAAAAACCGATCCTTTCGGGCTTTTCTCTGCAATATAAACAACTGGATACTCATAGCTTGTTTCTATCTTGAACAAGGCAAGATCCGAGCTCTTTGAATAAGCCAGTATTTCTATGGGGTAACTATCCTTTATAATGGCATCATGAAAATAGGCTTTTTGATCGGGATTTCTAATATACTCTTCTAATTGATGATAACTTGACAGAACATAACCTGCAGGATGAATCACTTGGCATGTTCCAGCACAACTCATGCCCATACCAAATATTCTTCCCAAGGCACTATTGTCCTTAAAATAAGTGAGAGCTGGACGATACTCTGTATCTGGCCTCTCATGCGCCTTCAAGACAGATTCCAATGAGGCTGCCTCTGCGGTTGGAACCTTTTTTACTAAATTAAAGTCAGGTGTGACTTGCCTATACTTAAGAAATAAGCCCCCCATGTTACCAAAGAACTTGTCGCTGCAGCAACATGCAAAAAATTTCTTCTGGTTTGCCCCATGTAGCCTAGGAGTGAAAGTGGCTTTAAGAATTTATGCGCTAAATATTTAAATAACAACCTTATACATAACTTCATATGGGGGAGGAAACACCAGAAGTCACAATCACTTACGAGACCCTGTTTGAGCTATTAAGAAGAGAGAAGGACAGGAGTGAACTCCAGAAACTTGACAGCACTTTTCTTGCCAATATCCTTAGATACCTAAAGGATAAGTATGCTATCATAAACAAGCAGCAGAACGAGCTCTTTGCCGCAGAGGAGCGCAAAAAGACAGAAGAACAGCTTGAGAACATCAGGAAACTAATCAAGGACTTATACAACCGAAGAGAAAAAAAGATCGCTGGCGTCGCCATAGAAAAGAGCAGGAACAAAGCGATGATCGTCGATAATTCTGTCTTCTTGAAAGAAGAAAAGGAAGTCTTTGAAAATCTTATAAAAGTCCTTGATATGGGCAGAGAGCGTATCCTTAACTATGTGCTTGAGATGAAAGAGCCAGCCAGCATCGAGCCTATAGTTATCGAGAATAAGGAAGAAGAGCAGGCCAAACCTGTCGCCGTGAGAAGAGATACGAAGACAGTGAGGTTTCTATCTGCTGTGCCTAAATTTGTGGGAAGAGAGCTTGAAGAATACGGGCCGTTTTTTGCAGAGGATATCGCATCGCTTCCTGCGGTTATCGCGGACATACTTATCAAGAAAGGAAGGGCAGAAGAGATCAGTGAAGAGTAGCGAGCTTGTTTTCTAATTCAATCTCTTTTTGGGCACTACTTCCTGGATGGGTTTGCAGTTTTTGCTTTAGGAGCCTTAGGTAGTAGTCTGTCTTTTTTTGGTTTAGAGAGGAATAATGCTTGATAATAATTCCTGTCTTTCCTATCCTTCCTCCTTTTTCTTTTATCGATTCTCTGACTGTCTCATGTATAGGATAGACGAACCGTATGCTTTTTTTGTTCCTGAACAAGCGGCAGATCCCTCTTATCGACACAACTTTTCTGCCATGATATGTTTTTTGGATAAAGCGGTAGCCAAGGATATCTTTAGGGCTGTTTTTTATTATCGATCTTAACCTTATGAGATCCTTTTTTGACAATCTTTCGTCTGCATCAAGGATGAGTATCCAATCCTTTGTGGCCTTTGAGATGGAATAATTCCTTGCCTTAGAAAAATCATCCTGCCATCTATAACTATGGACATTATCTGTGAATTTTTTTGCTATTCTTAATGTATCGTCCACTGAGCCGGTATCGACAATGACTATCTCATCAACTTTTATCCTGCTTAGCAATGAGCCTAGAAGTCTTTCTTCATCCTTCACAATCATGCAAAGGCTGACACTATCTTTTTCTTCCATAAACAAAGAAAAGCAGGACAATTATGGAAACTATCGCAATGCTTGCCAGCGGAAGTCCTGAACCTGCATTTTCATCGCTTATCACTGCGCCACCTGTTGGAGTGTATCCTTCTTCACCAACTTCAATTGCGCTTCTTAGGCCATATATAGCATCAATGCATGTATATGCTCCTTCCTTTTGGAAAGTAAACGAGAATGAATCATCTTGCTTTAAGTTTGAGCTTGCTGCAACCCTGTTTCCTGCCAAATAACAAGCCAGCTTGTGCTCTTTTAAGTCTTTGTTGATCCAAGTCACTTCTTCATCTAATTCGACTTTCTTTTCTTTGGGGAAAATCCCTTCTGCCCTG
>DASRUK010000127.1:0-9778 GCA_035655475.1 Candidatus Nanoarchaeia archaeon | reverse complement strand
TTAGTGGGATAAAGCTAAACGATTACAAGTAAGGCATATCTTTATAAATAGGGGTCTTATTCTAAAGACGATAATGACAAAACAATCAACCCAAGGATATGTGCCTGAAAAGAACATAAACATAGACCATTTTCCGCATATCCAAGGTTATGATTTTAATTCAAAGTTTGATCTTGGCAAGTTTTTGAAGGCATATTCCACTACAGGGTTTCAGGCTTCAAAGCTTGGTGAGGCTATAGAGATAGTCAAGGCAATGAGGCGGGAAAAAGCAATAATCTTTCTTTCATACACTTCAAATATGGTAAGCTCTGGCGTGCGCGAGATAATAAGATATCTAGTCGAGCATAAGCTTGTAGATGTCCTTGTCAGCACAGCCGGCGGGATAGAAGAAGATCTGATCAAAACACTAAAACCTTTTGTCCTTGGCAATTTCAATGCTGATGGAAGATATCTTTTTGAAAAGGGTGTGAATCGGATAGGCAATATATTTGTGACAAATGACAGATATACCTATTTTGAGAAAAAGATGAACGAGATACTTGCAAGCGCTTATGAGAGGCAAGTAAAACTAAAAAGGCCGCTTTGCACTACTGAACTTATCGAACTTATCGGGAAGTCTATCGAGGATAAGGGATCGATACTGCATTGGGCTGCAAGGAATGACATACCTGTATTTTGCCCTGCAATTACCGATGGGGCGACAGGCGACATGATATTTTTCATGAAGCAGAGACAGCCTGACTTTATCGTTGATGTAAGTGAAGATATCAAAAGAATCGTCAACATTGCCCTCAATGCAAAAAGCACAGGGGTAGTAATCCTTGGCGGCGGTGTTGCAAAACATTACACTTTAAACGCCCAGATATTTAGAGAGGGAGCTGAATTTGCAGTTTATATCAACACCGCAGACGAGATGGATGGC
The DNA here is from genome assembly GCA_035655475.1 of Candidatus Nanoarchaeia archaeon. GTDB lineage: Archaea > Nanobdellota > Nanobdellia > Woesearchaeales > JACPBV01 > DASRUK01. The sequence continues at coordinate 8,856 of DASRUK010000127.1, read as the reverse complement.
AGTGATTCATGCGCTTCTACAGATGAAGCTGTCACATGGGGAAAGATAAAGCCAAACGCTCCTCAGGTCAAGGTATTTGGCGATGCCACAATAATATTTCCGCTGGTAATTGCAGGGGTTCTATGCACACAAGCCAAATAAGAGCGATGAAGGGAAAAGAGGCTATAACTGTCCTTACATGTTATGATTATAACACTGCACAGCTGCTTGAAGAGATAGGAATCGATTTAATCCTCGTCGGTGATTCGCTTGGCAATGTTGTGCTTGGATTTGATTCAACCCAGGAAGTTACCATGCAGGACATGATAAGGCATACTGGCGCTGTTAGAAGAGGAGCTGTGAGCAGCTTTATCGTCTCTGATATGCCTTACAAGTCTGATATTGACAAAGAGGCTGCTCTTAAGAATGCACAATTACTAGTGGATAACGGAGCAGATGCTGTCAAAGTCGAGGGAAAACCCGAGATATGCAAGTATCTTGTTGAGAACGGAGTTGCTGTGATGGGACATATCGGATATTTACCTCAGACTGATGGGAAGCCTTCTGTCAAAAAAGATTTTGTGAATCTCCTCAAGCAGGCAGAGGCTTTGCAGGCTGCCGGTGTGTTTGCACTAGTGATGGAGCTAGTGGACAAAGATACTGCAAGGAAACTGACTGGATTTTTAGAGATACCTACAATCGGGATAGGATCTGGGCCTAATTGCGACGGACAGGTGCTTGTAATCAATGATATACTTGGGACTTTTGAAGATTTCAAGCCAAAGTTTGCAAGGCAATATGTGAATGTCAACGATCTGATAAGAAAAGGCGTCAAGGCTTTTAAGAAGGAAGTTAAAGCAGGAGATTTTCCTGAGTGATCAACACCATACAGCTTTTCTTGGCCCATTTGCCATCAGCCATATGAGGATAAGTACTACACTCCAACCGATAATACCTACCTTTTTTATTTTGGGATAATTATAGAATATATAGACATCTATACCACTAATTATGGCAGGACCTGACAATATTGAAAGCCATTCAAACCAACCTGGAACTTGGCTAACACACATAACCTACATCTTTTTTGACAGCTATATAAATTGTTCGACAAGAGTTAGTTTTATAAGCAAATATTGTTTCTATCTATAATATGAAGACAGTAGTGATCGGAGTCACATCAAGCATCGCCTGCTATAAGGCTGCTTTCCTTATCAAGAAACTTAAGGGCTTTAATATTGAAGTAATTCTTACACATAACGCTCTTAATCTAATCGATAAAAAAGAATTTGAGAAAGTTCTCGGCAAAAAAGTGCATATTGATATGTTTTATCCCGGGTGGAATTATAAAGACTATATCAAGAGGGCAGAGATGGAGCATATCTCGCTTGCTGACAAGGCTGATCTGTTTTTGATATGTCCTGCTACTGCTAACTTTATCGGAAAAGTGGCTAACGGTATTGCAGATGATCTTTTGACAACCTCTGTAATGGCGACTGCTGCTCCTGTTTTGATCTGTCCTGCAATGAACTGCAAGATGTGGGAGAATAGGATCGTACAAGGCAATGTCAGAAAGCTTGCTGCCAATGGCTATTATTTGGTCATGCCCGAAAAAGGAAAGCTAGCTTGCGGATATGAAGGTGAGGGAAGGCTTGCTTCATTAGATGTCATTGAAAAAGAGGTCAGGCATATAATTGAAAATAAAGATAAATTGAAAGGGAAGAGAATAATAGTTACTGCAGGCGGAACCTCTGAAGAGATAGATCCTGTAAGGGTTATCACGAACAAAAGCTCAGGAAAGATGGGAATCTATATTGCAGAGGAAGCTGCAAAGATGGGTGCTTCTGTCACTTTGATTAGGGGAAGGACTGAGGTTGAGCCATTTGGGAACATGAAGGATATTAAGGTTAGAAGTGTTTCTGAGATGGAAAAGGCGATAAGAAAGGAACTGAGAGATAATGATCTTATAATCCATGCTGCTGCTGTGAGCGATTTTACTGTTGAAAAGACAAAGGGAAAGATAAGCTCAGGGAAAGGTATTGTGCTTACACTTAAGCCTACGGCAAAGTTGATAGACAGTTTCAAGAAGGCAAATAAGAAGATAAAAGTTATAGGGTTTAAGGCTGAGCATGATGTTGACAAGGCGACATTATTATCCAGTGCAAAGAAGCTGTTGAAAAGCGCTGATCTGGTGGTTGCAAACGATGTCTCCAAAGGAGTTTTTGGAAGCGAAGAGAATGATGTTTATGTTGTTGGCAAGGATAAGGTTGAGCATATCATCGGAAGCAAAAGAGAGATTGCGCGAATTCTGCTATTAGCCATCTAGGCAAACATTTTTATAGTTTTTTCTTAAATAAGAACTTATGAGATCAGCAACAGCATTTGCACCAGGCAATATAAGCTGCATCTTTAGGATAATTGAACATAGGGATAGAAAAAAAAGGCACAGCCTTGGCCTTGGATTTACCACGGACAAAGGCGCTTATGTTACTGTAAGTTTGGCAAAAAAAACAGAGATATCTACAAATGGAAGGAAGGTGCACTTTCCGACTGTTGAGACTGTTATCAAGGACTTGACTGATAATGAGGTCAGGGTGGATATAAGGTTTGAAGTGCCGTTTGGAGCTGGATTTGGCATGAGTGGAGCTTCTTCAATAGGGACTGCTTATGCGCTGAACAAACTGCTTAATCTTGGTAAGACAAAAAGAGAGCTTGCGATTGTTGCGCACTCTGCCGAGGCCTTGAACGGAACCGGGCTTGGAGATGTGGGCGGGCAATACAACGGAGGGATGTGCGCAAAATTCTTTAGGGGAAATCCTTTGAAAGGAACAAGGTTGCCTGTGAAGGATGCAACTATCTATTACAAGGTGTTTTCGCCTCTTGAGACAAAGTCTATAATCAACAATAATAGATGGAAATCAAAGATTAACAGAGCAGGGGATAAATCACTAAAGAAGCTAAGGTTATTAAAGGATAAAAAAATAGGAAACATAATTGCAGTATCAAAAGACTTTGCATCAGATTCAGGATTGCTTATAGACAGAAGGGTTATACAGTTGATACAAGAAATAGAAAGGAAGGGCGGGCATGCCTCGATGATAATGCTTGGCATATCTGTTTTTTCAGACACTCCATTTAAAGGAGCAAAAAAGGTGAGAATATCGCAAAAAGGAGCTCATTTAGTAAAATAAATGGTGCAAAGATAGTCTTTGCTTTCGTAGTTCTAGTGATCCTTGTCAAAGTAATATTTGCGCCAAAGGAAGTTTTGCCTCAACAAGCTTTGCCTGAACAAGATTTGTCAGCACCAAAAGAATCCTTGCCAGAGCAGGTTTCAGTCAAGCTTGGCCTTGAAGGAGACTTTCCTAACAAGAAAGAAGGCACTGTCGTATTTGACATGAAGATTTTTATGGAAAACATAATCCAAGTGAATAACAAAGTGCCCAAGTATGTAATATTTGCTGAATCGCAAGCTATACCTGGACTTGTCTTCAGGTATAATGTATTTGAATCAGTGTTTGAGGGAGGGCTGCCACTCATAAAGACCTCTGAGGTGAAATTTTTGGACGGTGGAAAACATCTGGTAAGCTATACTTTCAAGGAAGGCGGCCCCCAAAAGATCTTTTTTGACGGAAAAGAGGTCGCTTCTGGAGAGTTTGACTCTTCAAAGCCTCTTGTCACGGGCCTAGTTATAAGCAACCTTGAGGAAGCGCCAACAATACCTTTTGAAGGCAATGTCGAGTTCAAATGATACCTAAAAGCCATCCAAGATATGCAAGCCTTATGACTAGAGATAAGATAGTCTCTGGAGTAGACAGAGGAATCACCTCCACCCATGGCCTTATCGCGCATGGCAGAGGAGAGGCTTTTGATTATCTTCTGGGCGAGAAGACAAACAAGTTTGCATTGGAATCAATAGATGCTGCTGCAAGACTGCTTCTAAGAGCAAGACATCCTGTCATCTCTGTGAACGGAAATGTTGCTGCACTTTGCCCAAAAGAGATAGCTCAACTGAGTGAGGCAATACCTGCACAGGTAGAGGTCAATATCTTCCATGCCTCAAAAGAAAGGGAGGGAAGGATAAAAGAGTGGTTGAAGGCAAACGGAGCCAGAGAAGTACTCGTGCCTGGAAAAGGGATAATACCCACGATAGACCACAATCGCAGGTATACGAACGAAAACGGCATCCTTATCGCTGATGTAGTGTTTGTGCCTCTTGAAGATGGCGATAGATGCGAGGCGCTTATCAAGATGGGCAAGAAGGTCATCACTGTGGATCTCAACCCTCTTTCACGCACTGCAAGGGCTTCTACAATCACTATAGTGGATAATATAATCCGAGCAATGCCTCTTCTTATCAGACGAGTAAAACAGCTTAAAGGAAAGAAAGCAAAAAAAGTAAGGTATAACAACAAGAAGGTATTAAAAAAATCACTCAAGTATATAGCGAAGCGTTTCTCTTAGATCTTTTTTATCTATAACTACATCAGCGATATTTCTTAGTCCATCGTCTTTGCAGTCAAATGCAATGGATAAGCCTGCTTCTTTTGCTATCATCACATCGTTATGATGGTCGCCGATAAAGACGCACTCTTCAAGCTTTAACTTCTCTCTTTTTGCAATAAGCTTCAATGCGTCTGCTTTCTTCATCATGTCAAACTCTGTCACCTTTACGCCTGTCACATCACCTTTTGCATCAAAATATATCCAGCTGAGAAAGACATCCTCAAAATATTTACCATAGTCAGGAAAAGCATACTCCAGGATGATATTTAGAGAGCCTGAGATTATCGCAAGCTTCATGCCATGTTTTTTCAGCTCTTTTATCGTCTCTAGGGCTCCTTGCATAAGCTTTACATCGTTTGCTTTCAATGCCTTGAAGAAATCCTCCTTCTTCGCTTTCTTTTTTAGCCACATGCCTATATCATGGTTTGCCCAGTCAAGATAACTTATCTGTCCATCCATATATCTCTGCCTGACATCCTCTCTTACTTTTTTATCTGTCCTGAAATAATCATGGAAAAGCTGCCAGGAGAAGATGATGTTGTCTATCAAAGTGCCGTCAACGTCGAAGCAGACCAGTTTGTATTTAGGCATAAACATGTTAGTTTTATTTTGTTTAATAAGGTTTTGAATAATTTGTAGAATGCGTTTATTGTTTTGACTGGTCAAACCTTATCTTGTTCTGACTTAAGATATTACCAACCACTTCCTCTGACGTTGAAAAATAACTGATTTGTGAAACATATTTAGCCAATCCTTGAATTTGATCTTTCGCACACTCCAAGTTTATATTAAGGCGTCTTTGCATCGTTTCCTCAACGTTCATAAATCTGTCATAGAACCAAAATTTATCAGCAGCATCACCGGGTGTAGTAAACATCTCTTGAAGTTTGCCATAAATCATCTGTGATCTTCCTTGTACAAGCTGAAGAAGCTCGGTTAAAAATGTCCTTGGGCTGTCTTTGTATTTCGGGGCCTGTTTGAAAAGATCATCTATTGCTAGATAGTGTACCTTGTCCTCCTCACAATAAGCGTTCCATATATCCCTATCTTCTCTTTGTATTGCCATTTATTAAGAGAATAGAATGATATTTAAAAACTTATATGCTAGAACAATCCCTCAAAAAACAACCCCCGAAACATTTATATAATCTCTGGGAATACTTGAGTTAAAACTAGGAGGTAGATATCGATGACAATACTTGGATTTAACTTCAGGGACATAAAGGTAAACAGAAAAGAAGGGATAAAGGGAAAGATCAATATCAAGAACAATGTTGTGATCACAGACATCAAAGAGCACGACCTAAGCCTCGGCGAGAAAAGCCAGAAAGCGCTTAAATTCCTGTTTGAGTTCTCTTCAAAGTACGAGCCTGATTTTGGCGAGATAGTGCTTGGAGGGGATCTTGTCTTCATCGAGTCAGCAAGCAAGATAAAAGAAGTGCTTGATGGCTGGAAAAAGTCAAAGAAGATAAGCAAGGACATAATGGCAGGCGTGCTTAACACTGTGCTTGTAAAATGCAACATAGAGGCACTCATACTAAGCCAGAAAGTGAGCCTTCCACCCCCTATACCTCTTCCTGAAGTAAAGCAGGAAGAAGCAAAATAATTCTTTTTTCCATAACATTTAAAAATCGACTTTCATACCTGTAGAGATGGAAATGGACAAAAAAAAGAACGATATGACTATCAAGCTTAAGGTAGCTGAAGCTATCCAAGACGATGTCAACAAAGGCATAGTCAGAATAGATAATAATTTCATGCAGCAGATAGGTGTGAGAGTAGGAGATATTGTAGAGATAGAAGGCGAAAGAAAGACCGTAGCTATCGCTGACCGCGCTTATCCAGGAGATATAGGGTTAAATATCATAAGGACGGATGGCCTTGTCAGAAGGAACGCAAAGACCGGCATAGGCGAACTTGTCAAGGTAAGAAAAGCAGATGTCAAGGAGGCAAAGAAAGTTATCATCGCTCCTGCCAAGAAAGGGATAATGATAAGGGCACCACCAGACATATTCAAACAGGGACTTCTTGGAAGGGCTGTAGTCAAAGGAGATATCGTATCACTTGGCGGCACCAGAAGAAGAAGGACTGCGATGCTTGAAAATCCATTCTTCGACGATGTTTTTAGCCTGCTTGGTGATGAAGTGCTTCCAGGATTTGGATTTGGAGATGTCAAGTTCGTCGTCGCAGACACAAATCCAAAGCAGGCTGTGATAATCGGAGAGCAGACATCAGTTGATTTCAATCCTGAGGCTATTGAAGTTACAGAGGAAAAAATCCTTGAGGTCTCCTATGAGGATATCGGCGGACTGCAAGAAGAAATAAAAAAGATAAGGGAGATGGTGGAACTTCCACTTAAGCATCCGGAGATATTCCAGAGGCTTGGAATCGAACCCCCCAAAGGAGTGCTATTACATGGGCCGCCGGGAACAGGCAAAACCCTTGTCGCAAAAGCTGTTGCAAACGAAACAAACAGTCATTTTATACTAATAAACGGGCCTGAGATAATGAGCAAATATTATGGGCAGTCCCTTCCTTATGAAGAAAAGATCCTTGTTTTTGAAAAAGGCCTGATGAAGAGAGTGCCTATCGGTGAGATAGTTGAATCAAACAGGGACAATATCAGCGTTGTCTGCTTTGATAAAGGTGGAAAGGCTTCTATCAAAAAGGTTTCAAGCCTGATCAAACATAGGTTAAATTCAAGAATCTTAGAAGTAAGCACAGCAAGCGGGAGAAAAATTAGAGTTACAGATGACCATTCATTATTTACTTTAAGCGAGAAAGGCATCAGTGACATCAAGACTTCTCAGCTCAAGGCAGGTGAATCTTATATCGCAGTGCCTAATATTATCCCTTTTAATCCTAACCCCTTATATGAGCTGGACATTTTTGACATGCTAAAAGACAATGATTTTGGTGTTGTGGTTAGAGGAGTTTCTGACGAACTATCTTCGGCTGTTGGCAAGATAGGCATAAAAAAAGCAGCTGAGATTCTAGGGGTAAAACCCAAGTACGTTTATGACTTGATCTCAAAAAATATAGGCATCAGGGTGAGCAAATATTCCCGGCTCATGGAATATTGCAGCATTGATGTTAACAAGGATTTTTTACAGTTATCAACCAAAGGAAAAAGCATGCCATGCAAATTAAGGCTGACAGAGGATCTAATGCTATTTTTCGGCCTGTGGATGGCAGAAGGATCATATACAAATAAGAACGAAGTAAGGCTGTCTATCCATAGGAGGGAAGAGAAATTTGCCTCGCAATTATGCCAAAAGCTATTTGGCATGGCAACAATATATAGGAAGAAAAATTCGCTAGGTTCTGATATTTACCTGTGCTCCGGAATTTTAGGAAAAGTCATGAAGAATGCTCTTGGATTTAACTCAGGCGCAAGAATCAAAAAAGTGCCAGATTTTATCTATAATCTGGATAAACAATCATTAAGCGCATTTTTGAGAGGATATTTTTCCGGCGATGGCTCTCTTAACCTTACAACTCCTGCTCCTATGATAGAGGTATCAACTGAAAGCCCTGAGCTTGCTGATGACATATCTTACCTTTTGCTGCAATTTGGAATTGTAACAAAGATCTATCCAAGAAAGGCAAGGCAACAAAAAAGGCTTTGTTTTGCTGATTTTGAGAATTTGGAAAAGTTTATGGATATTGGATTTATCGATAGTGAAAAAAATAAGGCAATCGCAAGCTATCTTAACCTTAGGAAATTTTCGAGAAGGGACCAGGTTCCTTTGACTCCAGCAATTAAGGAGTTTATCAACTGTGATAAGCACTTTTCTGCATGGAAAACTTCTAAAACAATAGGCAGGAATGTCCTGCAGAGACTCGCTCAGCCTGAGCTCACCGCTGCGTTAAATGGCGACATAAAATGGGACAAAGTTGTTTTAGTCAAGGAAATTGACAAAAGCACTGATTACGTTTATGATATATCTGTGCCTGGCGCTGAGAATTTTATCTCGGGCTTTGGCGGGATCTATGCCCATAATAGCGAAGAGAACCTCCGCAAGAAGTTTGAAGAGGCCTCAAAGAATGCACCATCGATCCTATTTATCGACGAAATAGACGCCATCGCTTCCAAACGGGAAGAGACCAGGGGAGAGGTCGAGAGAAGGGTTGTCGCCCAGCTGCTTGCAAATATGGACGGGCTTCAAAGCAGAGGAAAGGTCGTAGTCATAGCCGCAACCAATGTCCCAAACATACTTGATCCTGCACTAAGAAGGCCTGGAAGATTTGACAGGGAGATAGAGATAGGAGTTCCTTCAAAGGAAGGAAGGCTTGACATCCTTAAGATCCATACCAGAAATATGCCGCTTTACAACAAAGAGCAGGCTATCAAAGACTCAACTGAGATAGAAG
>DASRUK010000126.1:0-3763 GCA_035655475.1 Candidatus Nanoarchaeia archaeon | reverse complement strand
GAAGGCGTTTTTTAGCGTTTATTAGCCAGATGAATTTGACAGTTTGACTGCTTTTTTCAGTTTTAGCTCCGAAAGTCAGGTAGTAGGATCAAAAAGAAGCTAAAAACGCCTTGATTTCAGGTGAAAACAACCAGTTTTGACGTTTAATCGCAACTGTCAAACTCTATTTTCCACTCAAAATAGTGAAGAAGTGTCAAAGTTGGGAAATAATCGTGTTGCTGTCACAGCGCTTGAGGTGATGGCAAACGTGCACACAGAAAGCACAGATTATGTAGTTAGGGAGGCAAAAGGAGAAGTCTTGCTGGAAGGCACGCTTCCATATATCTAGACCTCAAGGAGAAGCTTGCACCATACTATCATTCCAGTGTTGTCGGTATGGAATCATGTACTGTATTTTATCCTCTAAGGGCAGGCTTTATCCAAGATAAAGTCCCTGTCAAAAAAGCAAGATAAGGTCGATATATTAAATACGAGGGAGGTAATAGAACTGCTTGAATCCACTATAGATGACAAACTGTCTTAGCTCTTCCCAAACCTTCACCACTATAAGAAAATAGCCATTACTTAACCAAAAGCTCAATACCTTTCTCGTTTCCTACTATTTCCTGGATGCATCTGTCGCAGTATATGTGGTCATTAGCTATATCCAAGTTGCATTGTAAACAAGTGTTTTTCATCGGTTATCCCTCTGATCACGGTTGCTGTTGTTCACTATATTGCTCGGCTCAAACATATCTTCAAAATCACTTGTCCTGCTTCTAGGCTTACCTGTATTTCTAAACAGTAGACTATCCGTCTTCCTCACTCTCCTTTCTATGCTTCTCTAACTCAAGATATTCGCCGTCCTTATTTTGTATCAATTGCTTTCCTTGAAATTCAAACATATCGATTCCCTCCTGTGAAGAGAAAAATATCTCTTCAAAGCTTAATGATAAATAAAAAATCCCAACCGCTAGCCGAGCTGCGGGGTATGAACCCAAGTCTTAAGCAATCACTTATCATCAAGATGATATTATTATCCAACCTACTTCTAAATTCTCTGGGATTTTCACAAACCTTCATTTTTTCACATCATCTCTTCGCTTGGTTTGCCGCAGTAAGGGCAGATAAGTGCAAGCCCTAAAAGTTTTGCCTTGCCGTTGATTTGCCTCTTGCAATGCTTACAAACGTTTCTTCTAACCACAGTTAAATCACGCATCAGAAGTATAACAACCTATGGTAGTGAAAATCAACCAAAAAACATCAGAAGGTGGTTATTAATCCAGGAAAAACTCATCTGAGACCGATTCCTTTTTGTCAAGTATCATATTCAACAAGCCAATATGGTTCTCCTTAATTATCCTATCAACTGAAAAGGGATAGACATGCACTATCTGGATCTCTTTTGCATATTTTGACTGCAGTTTCATAAGATACCTGTCCTTGCTTTCCATATTCTTGAATCCAATAACTAGCAGATGGGATATCGCTGATTCAGGGATACGGTAAGAGGTGATCACCTCAGGAATTTTCTGTATCCTCTCTGCAATCTCCTCTTCTGAGTATTTTTCCCAGACATAGTTTGTGAACCTTATACCAATAACTGCCAATCCTTCAACCCCTATCTTCTTCAAATCGATTATGGGCATGTAGCCTTTTATTATCCCAATGCGCTCAAGCTTGTGCCTTATCTTAAAGATCGCCTGCTGGGAAAGGCCTATCTTTTGGCCTATCTCCAAATCAGGAGTTTTAGCCTGGTCGATTATCTTCTTGAGCACTTTTTGCTCATTTTTTGTCAGTTTTGGAAATTTTTCGATATAACCAATAAACTCACTGCCTTTATAATACTATTGGGCAACTTGTTGAGCATGCTCAGAAAATGGTTAAATAAGAATTAAGTCATTCTCCCTTTTGATACTCCCTTATAGCATCCATCAGCTCTAATTTATCGAAGTCTGGCCAGAGCTTGTTTGTGAAATAGACTTTTGCGTTGCTTGAGTCCCAGAGCAGCAAGTCTGATGTTCTCTTAGAGCCGTTGATTATTATCAGGTCAGGAGGCATGAAGTAGCTGGAATATGTATTTTCCTTTATTGTCTCTTTGGTTATCAGGTCAGGGTCTAGTTTTCCTGCGCGTATCTGCATCGCGATAAGCTTGACAGCATCGACTATCTCCTGCTGGCCGTCATAGTTGATGCAGAAGTTGACAAAGAAGCTGTCATAATCTTTTGTCTTATCAATCACTCTCTTTATTGAATTGACAAGCTTTCCTGGGAAATCATACCATTTGCCGATAAAAGAGATCTTTATCTTATTATTGACCACCAGGTTATTTTCACAAAGACTGCTGAAAAAATCTGCAAGGGAGTCAGTGACATCTGAAAAGTTCGGAAGCTCTTTTGCCCTGGTTGACAGAAGGTAAAATGTTGCTATCGGAATATTGAGCCTGACTATCTCTTTTATCGTTGAAAGAATTATAAGGTTGCTCTTATCGTAGACCTGTTGTATAGGCTTGCTGTGTTTTTCTGCATATACATGCTTACCTTTAGTGACAATGGCTATATGCCTTGGCAATCTGAAGGTTATCTGATCTGCCATCAATCCGTGGTAGTGAAGGAAACTTTATAAACATTTGCTGTTTTAAACCATTGATGATAATAATTCTCATCGTACTTACAGGCCTGATAATCGCTTCTGTCACTGACCTTAAGACAAGAGAAGTGCCTGATTGGCTGAGTTATGGCCTTATCTGCGCAGGTATCGGCATCAATCTTTTGTTCTCTATCATATATTGGGATTATAGATATATATTATACAGCGCACTGGGACTCGGCGCTTTTCTTGCTATCGCTCTCCTCATGTTTTATTCAGGCCAGTGGGGTGGCGGAGACAGCAAGGTGCTCATGGGGCTTGGAGCTTTGATAGGGCTAAAATTTGACAGCTTTCCTTTTCTTGCAAGCCTACTTATCAACATACTTATCGCAGGAGCTTTGTATGGGATAGCATGGACCTTTTTTTTGGCGTTTAGAAAGCGGCAGAGATTTATCCTTGAATACAGGAAAACTTCTTCGAAGACAGCAAAGGCAAGGGTGATTGCCGGATGCACGCTTGTCATGTCTGCGCCTTTTGTTTTTTATTTCAGCCAATCTATCTTTGCCTGGATATTCTTTTCCGCGGCTGTGATGAGCCTTATCACATTTTACCTGTGGATGGCTATAAAGGCTGTTGAGAAGGTGTGCATGATAAAGAAAGTGACGCCTGACAAGCTTACCGAAGGAGATTGGATCGTCAAAGATGTCAAGTACAAAGGAAAATACCTTTGCGGGCCAAAGGATCTGGGTATTGAGAAAAAGCAGATAAGAGAAGTGATGAAACTGTATAGGGCAGGGAAGATAAAGAAAGTGCTGATAAAGGAAGGGATACCATTCATACCGAGTTTTCTTTTGGCATATATAATGACGCTTGTGTTTGGAAGCGTTTTTTTCTAGCGCTGGATAGAAACTAAGCAGATGGTGCTTTCCACATGCTGCAAGACCTACCATAGCTGCGCGGAATTTTCTATTTTTGAGTCCTAATCTCTGGCTGAGCATTTGCTTGATGTAGAGCCATTAGCAGCTGTTGACCTATCGTATACATAACCATTGAAGTTCAAATTATCGTTATGACCTACTCCCACGACCTAAAGGTCGGGGTATCTCATGCAATCGCATGATGTTGTGCTTGATTCCTGATATAGTTGTCCACAGTCTCCACATCATTATATCCGACCGTAGTAGCACATCCTCCG
>DASRUK010000125.1:0-6683 GCA_035655475.1 Candidatus Nanoarchaeia archaeon | reverse complement strand
TCTTGGATCCTGTTTTACCTCAAATTTTTTTGAAAAATAGGCAAGAAAAATACCAAAGCCAAGGCCCAGTATTCCCAAAACAACGATTGATTCAATTATCATCGTATCATCCCGCTGAACGCTAAGAACGCCATCGACATAAGTGCAGCTATTATGAATGCTATCGGCAATCCCGAAAATGCCTTGGGCACCTTTGAAAGCTCAAGCCTTTCTCTTATGCCTGACATGAGCAGTATAGCAAGCATAAAGCCAAGGCCGCCGGCGACACCAAGAGTAAGCGACTGCAAAAAGTTGTAATTCCTCTGCACGTTGATGAGCGAAACTCCAAGCACTATGCAATTTGTTGTTATCAACGGCAGATATATGCCAAGCGCCCTATACAATATTGGATTTGATTTTCTGATAAAAAACTCGACAAACTGTACAAGCGTTGCAATTATCAGGATAAACACGATTATCTGAAGATATTGCAGCCCAAGTGGTATTAGCACAAGTGCATTGATTACCCAGGTGACGGCAGCAGCGCCAGCTGTGACAAACGTCAGGGCTATACCCATGCTGACAGCAGCTTTTGTCTTCTTCGAGACTCCAAAGAATGGGCAAAGCCCAAGGAACCTTGTGAGTATAAAATTATTTACAAATATCGCACCTATCAGGATTGCAATAAGGCTGTCACTCATTTTTTACCTCATATTTCTTGTTTCTCATATGGGCAAATAGTCCAAGTAATAGTCCCATCACAAGGAGAGCTCCAGGAGCAAGGATAAATATCATCGCAGGCTCTACAGGCACACTGAGCAAGTTTAGCCCAAATACTTTTAGGGAGCCTGTGCCCAGTATCTCTCTTATCACAGATATCAATGACAAAGCAAGCGTGAATCCTACACCCATCCCTATCGCATCAAGCACTGATTTGAATGGAGTGTTCCTGCCTGCAAAAGCTTCAGCCCTTCCCATTATTATGCAGTTGACTACGATAAGAGGGACATATATCCCCAGAGCTGCATTTAACTCAGGAAGATATGCCTGCATGAATAGTGCAGCCATGGTGACAAACGACGCTATAACGATGATATATATCGGTATCCTTATCTCGCCAGGCACCTTCTTTCTTATCGCAGATATTATCAGGTTTGAGCCGATTAGTACAAATGTGGCAGCTCCTCCCATCCCTATTGCATTATCAAGCGAAGTAGATACCGCAAGAGTTGGGCATAGCCCAAGGACTATCGCAAACGTGGGATTCTCCTTAAAAAATCCCTTTACAAGCTCCCACCAATTACCTTGTGGCATTGTTTGCACCTATTGAAGACGGCATAGCTTTCTTGGCAGCCGAATTATTTACTCTTGTTATCGTATTGGGTATCGCTGTCATATTTTTTGCTGCAGTATTATTTGCAGGCTTGCTTGCGCCAGTGATATCATCTGTCTGGGCAGCAAATCCGTATTGCTCCATACTTGCCTTAACACCATTTGATATCGCCCTTGAAGATATCGTAGCTCCAGTCACAGCATCTATCTTTCCGCTGTCCTTTCTTAGCTTGATATCGGTAGAAGTTTTACCTTTGAATTGGCTCAAAAAACCTTCTCCTTCGATTTTTGCCCCAAGGCCAGGCGTCTCCTGCTGGCTGACTATATCTATTCCGGTTATCTTGTTCTCAAGGTCGATTCCAACAAGTGCCTGTATCGTGGATGAATACCCTGGAGTGTTTACTTTAAGGACTTTGCCGATGACTTTTTTATCCTTGTCAAGTGCTTCATAATAGCCTTCCTTTTCCTCAAAGGATTCTGCTTGTATCACTATGTTCAATGATTCTTTGATAGCGTTTTGTTTTTGATTCTCTATCTGCACCAATGTAAACCTATTGGTAAGAGAAAGTGCAGCGCCAGCTATGACTGCGACTAACATCAATGTCAATCCCAGTTTAAGTATATGGTTCATGATTTAACCTCAACAGAGCCATGAAGGCTCTTTGAGGTGCTAAAAGCCGAGCTGGCCAAATCACTATCTTTCATTTGGTAGGGCCCTCGGATTTTATCACCTTTCTATAGCCAAGCGGCTTAAGTTTAGTATATCTGTCTATCAATGGAACAGCAGCGTTCATCAATAAAATCGCAAACATAACCCCTTCTGGATAGCTTGAAAAAAGTCTTAGTAAGCCGGTGAGTAGCCCGCATCCAAGGCCAAACACTAATTTTCCTCTTGCAGTCAGGGGCGAAGTTACATAATCAGTTGCCATGAAAAAGGCTCCAATCAAAAGCCCTCCTGCAAAAACATGGAAAATTGGATCCTGCCCAAAGACCAATGTAAAAACAAAAGTTGCTCCGATATATGCAGCAGGGATCCTCCAATCGATAACTTTTTTATAAAATAGGTATGCAGCACCAAGCAAAAGTGCGATAGCAGATGTCTCGCCTATCGATCCGCCGATATTTCCGACGATGAGCTGAAGATAGCCTGTTTTGATGCCCTGCTCTTTCAGCAGTCCAAGAGGCGTTGCACTAGTGATTCCATCAGGGATAAGCCAACTTGTCATGATAGCAGGAAACGAAGCGACCAAAAAAGCTCTTCCGACAAGCGCAGGATTAAATATATTATTTCCAAGCCCTCCAAATACCATCTTTCCGATAGCGATTGCAAATACCGCTCCGATAGCAGCAACCCACCATGGAACAAGCGGCGAGATAACAAGTGCAAGTAATAGCCCAGTAAGCGCAGCAGAGCCGTCAGCAATAGTTATCTGCTTCTTTGTAAGCCACTGGATAATAGCCTCAGTTGCCATAGCAAAAGCCATAGATACTATTATAATAGTGAGCGCTCGCATCCCAAAAAAGTAAACTCCTGCAGCAGAAGCAGGCAACAAAGCAAGTATTACAGTCCACATTATCTTATTTACATAGTCCTTATCCCTGAGATGAGGATTTGATGAAACAGTAAGCGTCATTTCTTCTTCCTCTTCATAAGCTCGCTCTTAGCAACCTTTACCCAATGCGTCAATGGAATCTTGCTTGGGCAGATAAAGCTGCAGCTTCCGCATTCAAAGCAGTCCATGGCAAAGTAATCATTTGCACCATCATAATCCTCTTTTCTAGTATACTGATAGATCATAGTAGGCATCAGCTTTACCGGGCAGACATCAACGCATCTTCCGCATCTTATGCAGTCCCTTTCAGCAACGCTTGTCTTATCCTCAAGCTGCACAAGAACACCTGATGAACCCTTGATCACAGGCATATTGTCATCAGGCTGCGCTATTCCCATCATCGGCCCGCCGGATATCACTTTTCCAACAGCACCATCATAGCCGCCGCAGAAATCGATAAGCTCTTTTGCGTTTGTCCCTATCTTTACTAGTATGTTCTTTGGCTCTTTTACAGCGCCGGTGATGGTCACAACCCTTTCGATCAATGGCTTACCTTCATAGACAGCGTCATATATTGCTTTGACTGTCTGCACGTTTTGGACAACAACGCCGACATCCATCGGAAGACCGCCTGCGTTTGGGACCTCTCTTTTAGTGATTGATTGTATCAGATTTTTTTCAGAACCCTGAGGATATACTGTTTGCATCTTTGCGATCTTGACCTTGCCACCAAGCCCAAGCTCTTTTAATTTTAGCTGCATGACGATAAGAGCATCGTCTTTATTATCTTCAATGCCTATATATACATTTATAGGCTCAAGTATCTTCATTATCACTTTTAGCCCTTTCAATATCTTTTCAGGCTCTTCGATCATTATCCTATGGTCGCAGGTAAGGTATGGCTCACATTCAGCTCCATTAATAATAAGAGTATCTATCTTCTTTTCAGGAGGAGGGCTTAGTTTCACATGAGTTGGAAAAGCAGCGCCGCCAAGGCCAACTATACCTGCATCTTTTATGATCGCCTTTAGCTCATCCTTGTTGAGGTCCTCAGGGTTTCGTAATTTTTTTTCAGGCTCAGTCAATTCGAGACCCGGCACTACTTCTATAGTTATAGCATTAAACTCGCCAAGAACAGGATGCCTTGCAGAGCCTATCGCAGTAACTTTACCTGTTATAGAAGAATGTATAGGTGCAGAGACAAATCCCTTGCCTTCAGCTATCTTTTGTCCGGACCGAACTATGTCGCCAACATTTACACGTGGCTCGCAAGGAGCGCCTATATGCTGCTGCAAGGGTAAAACAACCTTCTTTGGTGCAGGCGCAGTAACTATCTTGCTGTCAGCCGTTAGCTTGTTGTACTCAGGATGTATTCCCCCAATCATGCCTTGTTGATTTTTACAGGTATTTATAAATTTATTGAAACTGGCAGCAACCGCATAATTACTGGCCTAAACAAGGTATTTTATCACCAGAAAACCGCCGACAAGAAGACCTAAGAATAAGGTGACCATCAGGTTGAAATATTTATCTATGAATGTCTTTATCCTTGCGCCAAAGAAGTAGATAAGTGATGCGATCAAAAAGAACCTGAACCCTCTTCCCACTATCGATGCAAACACAAGTGTCCAGAAATTTATCTTCCATACCCCTGCAGCTATGGTAAATACTTTATAAGGGATAGGGGTGACTGCAGCAGCGATAATTGCCACAAAGGCATTACCTGCATACATCTTGCCTACAGCATCAAAATACGGCTGATAGTGAAGTGCTTCTATTATCCATGCCCCAACCGACTCGTATAAACCATACCCTATAATATATCCAAACATACCGCCGATAATGCTTCCTACAGTGCAAATAGCTGCATACTTAAATGACTTTTTATGGATGGATATGCACAGTGCTATAAGCAGGATGTCTGGAGGGATAGGAAAGAAGGATGACTCCATGAAGGCAAGTATGAACAATGCAAGGGTGCCATATTTTGTATCAGCCCAGGACAGGGTCCAGTTGTATAGCCTTCTAAGAAGCCCAAAGCTATAGAAATGTATTCCTTTTACGACTCTGTGGTTCTTTACGCCATCAAGCATATCTTCTTGCCAAGCATTTGGATATATAAAAACTTGCTTTTCGCCAAAACCTTTATTAATTTATGCCTCACTTTTTTATTCATGAAAAAGTTGATCCTCGCATTATTATTGCTGGCGGGATGCACAGCGCCATTAGACAAGTACGAGGAGTCAAAGAGTGTGATGAACACCACCTTTACCATTACTGTTTATGATACTGATGCTCAAAGAGCACAAGCAGGTATTGAGTCTGCCTTTAAGGAGATGGGTAGGATAGAAAGCCTTCTTAGCCATACTCTAAAAACAAGCGAAGTCTATAGGCTCAATGCAGAAGGAGAGATAGAAAGCTTTTCAGATGACCTATATTATAATATGGAGAAAGCCATCTATTATTCCAATCTTTCTGATGGAAGCTTTGATATAACTATCCAGCCTATCCTTGATTTGTATACCAAGACATTTTCAGAGGAAAAAAGGCCGCCGACAAAAGAAGAGGTAAACGAAGAACTAAAGAAAGTTGGCTACAAAAACATCGAGTTCTCAAGGGATAAGATAAAGCTGCAGCCCGGCACGAAGATAACACTTGGCGGTATAGCAAAAGGCTATGCAGTTGAGAAAGCGTCTGAAGTTTTAAGGAAGGATGGGATTGAGCATGCTTTGATAAACGCAAAGAGCAGCATAATGGCAGTTGGAAATAAAGGAGATGATGATTGGGCGATAGCACTTCAAAATCCAAGAGATGCAATCGAGTATATCTCTATCTTAAAACTGAACGGCAATGCAATAAGCACATCAGGAGATTACGAAAGGTTTTTTGATGATTCAAAGAAATATCATCATATCGTAAATCCAAAGACAGGTTATTCTGCTGAAGAACTTATATCAGTCACCATTATTGCAGACAGCGCATTTGACGCTGATGCTCTTTCAACAGCTGTGTTTGTTCTCGGCAAGGAAAAAGGCATGGAATTGATAGAGAAGCTGCCGAGCGTCGAAGGGTTGATAATAACTGGAGATAAGAAAATAATCAAATCAAGCGGTTTTCAATGAAGCTAATTCCCTAGTCCAACCTGCGACTTTCTTCACAGCATCATAAGGATCTAAGGGCATATGAACAACAAATGCAGCCCTTCCGTTAAGCTTTGTTGTGTAAAAGGAATACAATCGATAGCCATTTTCCTGGATTCTTTTATGGACCCTGTCTCTCTGCTCTTCTCGCCTACCTGCAGAAGCTCCGGATCCAAGGGGAGTCAAGGTTAGGTCGGGTATTTCCTCTCTTTCTAATAAAGCATGCACGCTTCTGCTATGGTCGTTTCCGTATTCCATCTTAGCCCTCCCCTCCCCCCCAGCTATTGGCAAAAAGTTATTGCCTGAACCGTCTGTATATATTATGACTTCAAGTTGGTAGCCTTTATGGTTTTGCCTTGGCTCAAGGCTTAGGATAGGATCACCTGCCCTTTGTTCTAGCGTAAGGCAACTTATTCCAATCGTCCCTGGTCCATCTTTAAGGACATCCATTTTGAGGTTCAATCCTGAACCGGACAGGTATTTTTGGAAATCCGCAAGATACATCTGTTCAACCATTATTCTTACCTTTCCATATCTTTTTAAATTTCTTAGCAGAAATCCCCACCACTTGTGGTTGGGGATGAATGCGTAACACTTATAGGATGGCTAATTCTGTGATTATCTGTTGGTAAAATGATGAGCCTCAAAAAAGAGGTGAGGCCCAATGACACTTTACCAA
>DASRUK010000124.1:0-3801 GCA_035655475.1 Candidatus Nanoarchaeia archaeon | reverse complement strand
TCCATAGCCCGCAGAATTTACCAAGAACTTCCCTGTTTTCCTTAATTTGGGGTTTCCCTTTTGCTCAACAAAAGGAAATTTGTTGGCAAACCATCTGAGGATCCACTTGCCATTCTTTTCAACCCTGCCGGTTTCTGATGGTGTCAAATTGATATTTTCAGGACAGAAGACGCATAATTTTGGCTCAACTTTCTCGTGAGTTATCTTAAACTGTTTTGGCCTTTGGTCTCTTACAGAGGCTGATATGACCCAGCGGTCAAGAATATAGTCTTTGCGGAGCTCTAGCATAGGTGAATTCCTTGAGCAGAAATATATAAAGGTTATGCAAAGCTATATTAACACCTGCCATTTGGTCTTTTAGTATGTACATCCCAAAGAAATATGGCGAGTCAAGAGTTGATAAATGCCCGTTCTGCGGAAGGCAGTCAATATGCACAAACAAGCAAGGGATCCCTGTCTGCGCAAACCACAAGGATTCAAAGCTTGGTGAGATGAGGTGCATATGCGGCGGGCATGCTGATATGATGACTGGCAAGTTCGGGATATTCTTCAACTGCCTTAACTGCGGCACCATGAACGCTCGAAAGATATTTGAGATAAACAAGGTTGAGGATGTTAATCCAAAGACTTCTGAGCAGAAGAAGGTCGAAAGAAAAGCGCCAAGAGAGATAACTGTAAGGTCTGATGATCCCAGATATTTCTCATAAAATGTTTACCTCTCAATCGATGCAGTTCTTACAAAACGCCGCCTGACATTCTTTATCCTTAAACTTATACTGCAAGCCCCAGTTTTTAACGTCTTGGATTATCTTTGTGAGCGCAAAGCCGCTTTGTGTCAAGGAGTAATAGACGCTTATCGGATTGGTCGATGCGTCTATCCTTCTTTTTACCAACCCTTCTTTCTCAAGCTCCTTGAGCCTTGTCGACAATATCTTTGAGGTTATCTCTTTTAAGTCCTTCTTTATCCCTGAAAATCTTTTTTCCCTGGTCTTGTATATACTTAAAATGATCAGCAGGCTCCACTTGCTGCCTATCAATTCAAGTGTCTTGTATATCGTGCAGTCCATGGTATCAAAAAGGATACTGCACTTATATAAATAAGTAGCTATTATATACTTAGTATATAAAATATATCAAGGGATGAGCACACAATGGAAAAAAGCCTGACTGCCTTATTTGTTTTTGACCATAAAAGGATCTTCGAACTGATAAACGATCTCAAGGCAGAGAAGGGAAGGGAAGCACAGCATAAAATCTTTCAAAAGATAGATGCATCTCTTAGAGATCATCTCAAAGAAGAAGAACAGCTTTATAGCAGATACCACCAGTCAACAGGTGAGCTTTTGCCTGTGTTTTCGAGCCTCAAAAGAGAGCACGAGCTGTTCCTCCATTATCTTGAGGATATCAAGCGAAGCCTTGAAAGAGGGATAAAAGCAGAGACCAAGATTTTTTTCTCGCTTCTTGAGAGGCATAAGAATGTTGAAGAGAGGCTTGTCTATCCTGAATTTGACAGAGTGCTTTCTAAGAAGGAAAAAGAAGAGCATTATGCTATGGTGAGAGATAGATGATCCCAGAAAACCTTGGAGAGATGGCGATAAAGGATGTGATAGTCAAGCATCCGAAGATAGGCAAGATACTAGAGAAGCATGAGATCGGATGCGTCACTTGCAAAGTCGGCATCTGCAAGCTTAAAGATGTTGTGAGAATCCACTATCTTCCAAAGGAAAAAGAGGAAGTGATATTTAGAGAGATAGACCAAACAATACAAGGAGGCGATTAATATGGAATTTTGTGGTTGCCCTGGTTCTGCGATGAAGGACTTTGGTAAAAAGAGGGAAAGCAAAGCATCAACAGGAAGGGTAGATAATGAACTCAGGCAGTGGCCGATACAGCTGCATCTTGTATCTCCAAGCGCACCCTATTTTAACGATGCAGATCTAGTCATCGCTGCAGACTGTGTGCCTTTTGCTTATGCAAACTTTCATGCTGATTTTTTAAAAGGCAAGCCTGTAGTTATCGGATGTCCCAAACTTGATGATACTGAAAGCTATGCAGACAAGATAGCTCAGATAATCAGGGAAGGCAATGTCAAAAGCATAACTGTTGCGCATATGGAGGTACCTTGCTGCTTTGGACTGCAGAATATTGCTGAGGAAGCGGTAAGCAAGTCAGGAAAGAAGCTGCCTATCAATGAGGTGACCATAACCCTGCAGGGAGAAAAACAACACTAAAGGTGAGGGCCGTGGCGGTGTTGATAGCTACAAATAGCCCTTTGGAAGGGCCAGGATATATCGGGAGCGCTCTTCAACATCTCAACATCAAGCATGATGTAGTAAGCAGCAAAGCAAGGGTGGATATAAGCAGGTATAGCTCATTTATCATGCTTGGAGGGCCGCAGAGTGTAAACGATGATACAGAAGAGATAAAAAAAGCCCTCAAACTGGTAAGGGACATAACAGATTCAGGAAAACCTTATCTAGGCATCTGCCTTGGCGCCCAGCTGCTTGCAAAGTCACTGAATACAAGAGTAAAGCCAAACAAAGTGAAGGAGATAGGAAGCCATATAGTCACTTTAACAGATGAAGGAAGAAAAAACCCGCTATTTTCAGGGCTTCCTCCGACAATCAAGGTCTTTCAGTGGCATGGAGAAACTTTTGAAATGCCTAATGGCGCAAAAAGACTTGCAGAAGGAAGCCTGTGCCAAAACCAGGCATTCCAGCATGGCAATTGTTATGGCCTTCAATTCCACCTTGAAGTGAGCAGGGACATGGTAAAGGAGTGGCTCTTTAACGACGGATATAAGAGCGAACTTAAGGAACAAGGGATAGACATCTTCCAGTTTGCCGAAAGGTTTGCAAGGGAAGAGGAAGAATATGAAAGCAGCTGCCGGATACTTATCAATAATTTCGTGGTGCAAAAATGAGACTTACAGATGATCTAATAGAAGAGCATAAGCTGATAAAAAAACTTATTGGCTTCCTAAGCGATAAGGCTAAGTTAATCGAAGAGGGCAGTAAAGCAGACAAGGACTTTTTTGAAAAAGCCGTTTACATAATAAAAAATTTTGCTGATAAATTTCATCACGCCAAAGAGGAGGATATACTGTTTGTCGAGATGGTCAAAAAAGGCATGCCTGAGAAGGACAGCCCCATAGAAGCGATGCTTATCGAGCATGAGCAGGGAAGAGAATTTGTAAGTGGGATGGCGCTTGCACTTGAGCGGCTAGATAAAGATGCTGGCCAGGCAATCATCCAGAACGCCAGGGGTTATATAGAGCTTCTCAACGAACATATCGACAAAGAAGACAATATCCTCTATCCGCTCGCTGAAAGGATGTTTACTCAAGCAGAAAAGCAAAAAATGCTAAAAGAGTTCAAAAGGGCAGAGAGAGGAAAACTTCCTTTCAAAGAATATCAGGCTATGATAGGATCATTAGAAAGACGGTGAACAAAGTAATCACATATACGGAGGGATAAAAATGGCAAAAGTCAGCAAAAACATGTATCTTGGAGAAGTCATAGAAATTATAGGGCAAGTGCCTACCCCAACCCTGAAGGGTGGGGCTTGATCGGCACTTGCCATCTAAATTTCTAGGACACAAAAAAGCCAGAAAGCCATTCGTCAAAAACAAAGTTTTTGAGCGTGCTCAGAAATCGCAACTAATATGACCTGGCGATTTCTGACACATCTCCAATGCTAAAGCATGGAGCTTTCTGGCTTTTTTCGTGTAATAGACAAATATCCAAGGTCTGCAGATGTGATGCTTAAGCACGGGTTGCATTGCATTGGCTGCGGTGTCTC
>DASRUK010000123.1:0-2868 GCA_035655475.1 Candidatus Nanoarchaeia archaeon | reverse complement strand
TGCTGTGAATCTTTTTTGAAGGCTTGCCGTCTGGATTGATATAAGCTATACCTCCAAATTGAGTTCCAAGATGACTATGGTAATCTGTGCCGTAAAAGAGCGTAGAGATACAGTTGTCTCTGCTGACCACCCCAAATATACCGCTCATCCTAAGCTGCATCTAACCCCGGTTATATATAAAGATTGTTGAAGTGCTATCGCTATGTCCCTCCTTTTCGACATGTTTATAAAGTGAGCTCGAGTTATTTGTTTTGATGAGCGGTGAGGTAAAAGATGAATGCGGCATCGCAGCAGTTTCGCTGAAGAAGGAAAAGGAAAATAACGCTTTATTCTACATCTATAGGCTTCTTCTCAACCTTCAGAACAGGGGCCAGCTTTCTGCTGGAGTCACTACCTATAACAAAGAGAAAGCACAGCTTCTTAGCACTTACAGGAATATCGGGACTGTCAATGAAGTGTTCAAGACAAGCGACATACAAAAGAGCATGCAGATATTCAAGAATTATTCTGGCATAAAAGGAATCGGGCACGTCAGGTATGCGACATTTGGGGCAAACGACAGGAGCTATGCCCAGCCTTTTGAAAGAAAACACGGACGGCTTTGGAAATGGTTCTCATTTTGCTTCAACGGCAACCTGGTAAATTTTGCCGAACTCAAAAGGCCACTTGTGGAAAAGACAGAGTATCACTTTATCCTTAACAATGATACTGAGATCATACAGCATTATCTTGCCAGGGAACTGAAGGGCAATAAAAAGCCGGATGTTTCAAGCGTGTTTCATAACCTAAGCAAGAAGTTCGATGGAGCATACAACATCGCATATATGGATGCTTACGGAGATGTTGTGGTCTCAAGGGATCCACTGGGATTTAGGCCGCTTGTATATTCGATAAAAGACGGCAACTTGTTTGCGGCGTCAGAGAGCAACGCCCTTTTAAATATAGGGGTCTATGATTTTAAGTCTCTTAAACCTGGAGAGCTGATACATGTTTCCAACGGCAATATCAGCGTCAAAAGGTATGCAAAGTCTAAAAGAAGAGCCCACTGCATGTTCGAGTGGGTATATTTTGCCAATGTCGGAAGCGTCCTTGACAGCAGATCCGTGTATGTCACAAGGACAAGGCTTGGCAAAGAGCTTGCTAAACTTGAAACTGAAAATATCACTGATGAATATATCGTCGTCCCAGTGCCTGACACTGCAAAGGCTGCCGGCGACGCTTATGCATACGAGCTTGGCGTGCCTTCTATGGAAGGGCTTATCAGGAACAGGTTTGTCGGAAGGACATTTATCGAGGGAAGCAAGCGCGAGGATAAAGTTGCAAGCAAATATACAGTCATCAAGGAGATACTTCGCGGAAAAAAGGTCCTTCTTGTGGATGACTCCATAGTCAGAGGGACAACAACAAATCAGATAGTAAAATTCCTAAAGACAGTCGGCGGGGCAAAAGAGGTCCATATCAGGGCCACCTGTCCACCAATCATAGCGCCATGCTTCTATGGCATAGATATGTCGACTGTTGGAGAGCTTTTGGTGCCAAGATATACTCAGCAAGAAGGGCAGATACCTCAGCAGGTCTTTGATAAGATCGCAAGCGACCTAGAAGCAGATTCACTTATCTATCAGACTATCCCTGGACTTATCAAAAGCATCGGGCTTTCAGGCGGAGACCTTTGCCTTGGATGTCTTACGGGCAAGTATCCGACCGAATGCGGAAAGGCAACCTATTGCAGAGCTATCAAGGAATTTAAAATAGGCAGAGAGAACCAAAGATCATACGAGCATTAAAGATTTGGTTTATATATCAATTCTTAAGTTGTTTTTTTGATGGCAACATTGTATCAACAGCAAGTAAGTGCTTTACAGAGAAACAATTTTGCTGCAAAAGGCGGAACATATAGGCATTATCAAAAGGATGAAAGCCTTGAAGGAAAGACCTACTCATTTGGGGTTGACCTAAATAGAAGCGGCTCGTTTGACTTAAGTGTGAGGGCAAACTCCTCAATTCCAGTCGAGCCTGAATCTCTTGGTGAAGCTGTTAATGCATATGATCTATATATCTCTCAGATGTCAAGATGCATCAAACGATCATTTGGCAAGGATGCTCAGATATGTGCAACACCTCCCCATACTTTAGGAGTTAATGCTATCTATATATCAGGAAGAATGGATGTTGGAGAGGATTATCTTAAGCTAAAAGAATATATACAAAAGAAAGGGGTTGTTGTCTGAAGGCTTAAGTGCAGATCCAATCGAGCTTATCATCTTCTATCGCCTGTTTTATCTCCATTGCAATCCTTTCACCATAAGAGATGGAATCATGGTATAGATAGCCTGAATATGGCGTGAACAATGTTCCTGGGCTGCCAGGTATCCTTAATGAGACGTCAAAGATGACCAGTTCTTCTTTTCCTTCCTCTGCTGCGACTGCTCCCTGCAAGGCAAAGGGGCCTATTATTCCAGGCGGATGCTCTTTTTTGCATGTTTCCACAAACTGCTCGCCTATCTTGAATATCTTTTCTAATATCGACTCTTTTGTCGTTACTGCAATATGGCCTGTTTCTATTATCTTTGGCTTTAGGTATTTCAGCACTTCAAGCTGGATGTCGGCGGGGAGCCTTAAGAGGCCGTCAAGATTTGTCTGCCTTCTAGTGTCTGTGCCCATAAGCTCAAGCTCTCCTGTCAATGGTGAATAGAAATAATTGAAGTTGACCTGGGCGCCGATTATGTATTCTTCGATGACTGCTTTTTTCAAAGCCTCTTTTGTGATTATGCCTTTGGACAAGAGCTCTTCAGATTTCTTGTTGTAGCTTTCTTCGCTATTACAAAAGAAAAATGCCCTTTCATATCCCCTTGCTGCCTCTGACAC
>DASRUK010000122.1:0-2466 GCA_035655475.1 Candidatus Nanoarchaeia archaeon | reverse complement strand
ATGCTTTGAAAAAAGCGCAGGAGCTTGGATTTGCAGAAGCAAACCCTGAGTTTGATGTCGAAGGCAAAGATGCAGCTCAAAAGCTGGTCATCCTTGCTGAGCTTGCATTCAACTCCAGAATCAGTGACGAGATTTTCACCTGGGGCATAACCAAGATAAGCGCAAATGACATAAAATACGCTGAACAGCTGGGATATAAGATAAAACTGCTGGCTATAGGAAAGAAAGAAAACGGCGAGATAGAGCTTAGAGTGCATCCTACTATGATACCAAAGAACCACGAGCTTGCCTCTGTCAAGAACGAATTCAACGCAATATACACTGTCGCTGAAAATACAGGCAAAACAATGCTATATGGAAAAGGGGCAGGGCAATTGCCGACTGCAACTGTAGTGCTGGGAGATATAATAGATGCAGCATACAATAAAAAGCAAACATTCCTTATGGAAGAGGCAAAGATAAAGGATATCAATAAGATAACCTCCAGATACTATCTGAGGTTTAATGTCGAAGACAAGCCAGGGGTGCTCGCTAAGATTGCCAAAATCCTCGGAGATAACCAAATAAGCATATCGGGCGTTGAACAAAAAGAGATGAACAAGTCTATCGTTCCAATAGTGATGATAACCCACAAAGCAGTTGAAGATAATATGATGAAAGCCATAAAACAGGCAAATGGCTGCGACTTTGTCAAAGAGCCTGGTGTCGTAATAAGGATAGAGGATATCGGATGAATTATTGGCCTGGTTTTGAGATAAATCGAAAAAGCCTTGTGTTACTAAGCATTCTTGCAATACTCCCCAACTTTCTTGGACTTATCAATCTTTCACTGTTTGGAATAAAATTACATTTTTTTCAGTATGCTATCTTCCTTGCGGCGATAGTATATGGGCCGGCAGGAGGATTTATATCTGGTGCTATAGGTTCTGTCTATATTGCTATGACGTTGAACAATCCTTATATAATATTAGGTAATGTGATCCTCGGTTTCTCTTTTGGCGTTTTTGTAAGGCTTAAGTGGAATGCTGTGCTTGCTGGCTTGACGGCTTTTGCAATACAAGTCCCTTGGCTGTGGATAACGGATGTTTATCTTATGAAAATGCCTACTAACCTGGTTATCGGGATTATAATCGCTTTGTTTTTGTCTAATATCGTCTGGTCTTTTGCTGCTGATAAGAGCAAAAGGTATTTCTATGATTAAATTGAGTTTGGGAGAGATTGCAAAAGCATTGGATGAGATAAAATTGCCTCATTTTGACTTATTGGTAGCTATTGGAAGCGATGGAATAAAACCAGCACAGATATTGCAGAAGAGATTAACAATTCCACTTGAGATTGTTTGGATAAATTACAGAGGCAGCAATAATATGCCGATAAGGGACGAGCCAGAATTGACAAAGCCATTCTCTGGAAAATTAGCTGGTAAAAAAATTTTGCTGGTCGATACTGTGGCAAGAACCGGAAAGACCCTAGAGAAAGCAAAAGAAATATTGGGAGGTAATGAAATTAAAACTTTTGTCATCAACGGCAAGGCAGATTATTCTCTGTTTGACTATAAAGAATGCATAGAATGGCCTTGGTGACTAGCCAAAGAATTCCTTATGCAAAGTCTGCACTGCCCTGTCCGCATCTTTGTTGTCGACGATAAAGCTGATGTTTATCTCTGAAGCGCCGGCTGAGATCATCTCTACCCTGATATCTTTTAGGGCAGTAAATACCCTTCCGACAACGCCTTTTGAGTTTATCATACCTGCGCCGACTATAGCCACAATCGCTTTTCCTTTTTCAAAATTAACTTCAGCAACGCCTTCAAGGTCTTCTCTTATCTTTTCAATGTTTTCTTCTGTGTCAACCGTGAGGCTGACCGATACTTCAGATGTCGCTATCATATCAACACTTTTTTTGTAGTCTTCAAAGACGCTGAATAGTCTTGACAGAAAACCGTGCGCCAGAAGCATCCTTGTGGAGCTGACATTTATCAGGCTGATATTCTTTTTACAAGCAATAGCTTTTATGACGGTCTTACTTTCTTTTGACTTGCTGACTATCGTCGTGCCCTTGTTTGTGGGCTCAAACGAGTTTAATACCTTTACAGGCAGGTTCTTCTTTATTGCCGGCCATATCGCCTTTGGATGCAAAACTTTTGCGCCGAAATATGCAAGCTCTGATGCTTCATCAAAAGATATGTTCTCGATGGTTGCAGCTTCATTTACAACCCTTGGATCAGATGTCATAACCCCGTTGACATCAGTCCAGATCTCAATGGTGTCATTCATGGCTGCTCCGATAATCGCTCCTGTATAATCAGAGCCTCCTCTGCCTAAGGTGGTTATGTTTCCTGCGCTGTCTTTTCCGATAAATCCTGTGATGACTGGAACTTCAGTGACTTTCCTTAGGTGGCTAGCTATCTTTTCCTCTGTATCTGGAAGAGGCTCTCCATTTCCATAGTCTGGAGTGGTTATCATA